>JAISZW010000005.1 GCA_031284445.1 Candidatus Methanovirga basalitermitum
TTTTCATGGCTCTTTATATGTCTTTGTAATATTTAAATATATCATGTTCCATAAAATATCATTAAATAGGCTTTATTTTCTGATGTCCTTGGCTTAATTAGTCCAGAGAGAGAGAGAGAAAGATAGAGCAAATGATTTATTTAAATGAATATTTTAGTGGTGTTTCAGTGATTTCTAAACTTTTCTATCAGGTTTTGATCGGCCGATAACTTTATATATGATGGTGAAGATATGATATAATTTACTACCAATGCTTTGGTAGCATAATCTTGAGAATTTTTATAGGTTAATAGAAATTCTCATAAATATATTGTACAGTTGATAACCAACTGAATAAATAGACTACACCCAAAATTCAAAAAATAAATAATTGTAAGGAGTTAAGTGATTAATATGTTCAAAAATAAAAAATTAGTAGTAATGTTTCTATGCATTACACTATTAACTGGAAGTGTATCAGCTTCAAAAGTATTTAATAGAGAAAATCAAAACTTGAATACACATGATTCTATTCAAGATATCTCAAAAACCATGACTAATGCATTAAAAGGAGACAATAACCAAATAACTATCACCCCAAAGGATAGTATACAGGAGGCAATAAATAATTGTCCTGATAATGGAAAAATAATACTCACTAAAGGAGTATACAACCAATCTGATATAGTTATCAATAAAGACATAACCATTGAAGGCAATAGTAATGTGATTATAGATGCCGAAGGAAAAAATCGAATATTTGGTGTATATGGGTGTAATGTTAATATCAATAAACTAACATTAAAAAATGGAAGAGTCTCCAAAGGTAATGGAGGAGCCATATATGTTAATAGTTATGATGATTATAGTAGTGTTAATCTGAAAGATTCTATTTTCATCAATAACACAGCAACTAATTATGGTGGAGCTATCTATGGTGATTCTACTGTGAGTGATTCTACTTTCATTAATAATACAGCAGGCGATAGTGGTGGAGCTATCCATAGTTTTGATAGCATCGATGTTAGTTGTTCTACTTTCATTAATAACAAGGCAATTGTCGATGGTGGAGCCATTTATGGTTCCTCTAAGGTAAAAGTAAGTGGTTCTAATTTCACTAACAATAATGTAGGTTATAATGGTGGAGCTATTCGTGGCGATTATGCCGTAATTGATTTTACTACTTTCACTAATAACGAAGCAAAAACTGGTGGAGCTATTGATGGTAGCCAACCTACTGTTGGAAGTTCTACCTTCATTAATAACAAAGCATTTGATGATGGTGGAGCTATAGGTGGTTATTCAACCAATATTAAAGAGTCTACTTTTACTGATAATAATGCAATTAATGGTAATGGTGGAGCTATCCGTAGTAGTGGTACCGTGAGATATTCTACTTTCACTAATAACAATGCAAGTAGTGATGGTGGAGCTATCTATGGTGTTTCTACTGTAAGTGATTCTACTTTTACTAATAATAAGGCAAGTAGTAATGGTGGAGCCATTAATGGTAATTATGGTAGTACTGTGAGATATTCTACTTTCACTAATAACAAAGCATATGATGGTGGAGCTTTTTATAGTGATTATTCTTGTAATGAGATAACAGAATCATGTTTCACTAATAATACAGCAACTAATATTGGTGGAGCAGTCTATGTTACCAATGGCAGCTATTACAATTCTACTTTGACTGGATCTGTTTTTAATGGTAATGGGGGTGGATCTAAAGCCTTCTTTGGTTCTATCTTTTTTAAGGATTGTTCTGGTAGTGATATCTAAATAAAATTATTTCATTTTTTTTAATTCTATAATTAACCATTCTTTTTCTTTAAATTTTTTTTATTGATGATACAGTATTGAATATTCCATTATTATAATCATAAGCCAATTTTATATGGTGAAAATTTGCATATTATGAAAATAGAGTTTCTATGTTCAAAAATTATTTCAAATCATTAGGACAGTTTATATTCTTGAAATTTAGACTATCAAAGTTTTTAGTGTTAATAAAATAAGTGTTAGTATCTTTAATGATTGATTTAATATCTAATTTATTACTTTCTATATTTTTTTCAATATTATCTATTAAATTTTTATTATAAATTCCATGTAAAGGTTCTATTAAATTTAATTCAAAATTCTTATGGTTTATATGCATAAGTTTGTTTATTTCATTATCTAAGTCTGTTTTATTGTTGTGATAAGGAATTAGAATATCAAAATCATTTTTAATCCTGTTTTTTATTCTGAAAATAGATTTAATATATTTTTTAGTTATATATGGAGAATCACAAGGAATTACAAGAGAATAGCTATTATTCGTGTTCTTTAATCCTGTCATAATCCCAGATATTGGACCTTTATTTTTAATTTCATCTTCTACAAGTTTTAGTTTATAGGAAAATTTCCCATGAAGATAGTAATCAATTATATCCTTATATTTAGCTATTCTTTCTCTATCATTTAAAACAATTATCACTTCATCTATTTCATAGTTTAATGTCTTAAGTGTATATATAATCATAGGTTTATCATGGATTATCATGGATCCTTTGTCTTCACCCATTCTTTTACTCATCCCTCCACATAATAAGATACATGTGGAGTGATTTTTCTTATTCATCTTTTTTCTAAAACCTGATATTAATTTTTCTAAAGAATTCAAGTGTTATTTCTTTTTTTGGAATAACCTTTTGATGAAACTTAACTTGATTAAGTTAGAAAATCTTTGATTTTCTTAAACTTTTTTTAAAAGTTTCTTCTAAATTTAGTGTTTATTTTAATGTTGGATAGTTTGGACTCTCATTGGTTATTAAAAGGTCATGTGGATGACTTTCTTTAATACCACTTGAAGTGATTTTAACAAATTTAGCCTTCTCCTGCATAGCTTCAATATTTTTAGCTCCACAGTAACCCATAGAAGCCTTTAAACCACCTACAAGCTGGAAAACAATATCGTTTACTTTACCTTTATAATGAACTATTCCTTCAACTCCTTCAGGCACAAGTTTCGAATGTTTCATAGGTCCTTTTATTTCTTGGAAGTATCTATCTGCACCCCCACCAAAACCACCAGTCATAGCACCCATTGACCCCATTCCACGATATTGTTTATATTTTATACCATTAATTACAGTAACAGCACCAGGAGATTCATAGGTCCCTGCAAGAAGATTACCTAACATGACAGCATTTGCACCTGCGGCAATAGCTTTAGCTATATCACCAGAATATCTAATACCTCCATCGGCAATAATAGGAACATTATATTCTTTTGCAACATCTGCAACTTGAGCAATAGCTGTAATTTGAGGTACACCTACTCCAGCTATTATTCTAGTTGTACACATAGAACCAGGTCCAATTCCAACTTTAAGACCATCCACATCCTTAGATATTAATGCTTCAGCTGCTTCTGCAGTTGCAATATTTCCAACAATTAAATCAGCATCTACATTTTTTTTAATTGTGGAGGTAAAATTAATAACATTCATGTTATGAGCATGAGCACAGTCAATAGCTATTATATCAGCACCTGCTTCATCTAAAGCAACGGCTCTTTTCAAATCAAAAGGTCCTGTTGCAGCAGCAACTAATAATTTCCCATTTTTATCTTTTACAGCATTAGGATATTGTTCTTGTTCTAAAATATCTTTTATTGTAATAATTCCTACTAATTTATCATATTTTACAACAGGAAGTCTTTCTACTTTATTTTCATAAGCAATATCTAATGCTTCACTTGGAGATATTGATTCTGGAACTGTGACAACATCACAAGTCATGAAATCTTGAACTGTTTTATTAGTTTCTTCATTTAAAAAAGGTTTAAGGTCTCTTTTACTTATAATTCCAATTAATTTTTCATTTTCAAGTACTGGAAGACCACTTATATCTTCTTCATTCATTAAATCTTTAACAGTTTCTAATGAAGATTCAGGGCTTGTGGTGACAACATCTCTTATTGTTAAATCACCAGATTTTTTAACCTTTTTAACATGTTCTACTTCGTCTTCAAGTGTCATGTTTCTGTGGATAATTCCAATTCCACCTTCTTGTGCTAATGCAATAGCAAGTTCACCTTCAGTTACTGTGTCCATGGCTGCACTCACTATAGGAATTTTCAACTTAAAATTTGTAGAAACTTTTGATTTTATATTCACATCTTTTGGTTCAACCCACGATTCATTAGGGGCAAGTAAAAAATCGTCAAAGGTATAGGCCGTTTTAGCTTCATTTATTTTATTTAAATACATATATTTCCTCATTTATTTTTTTATTGCAGATGTTAAAAATCGTTTATAAAGGTTTTTAATTCAGATACTCTGGATCTATGGATTCTACCAGTATTTCTATCTCCACCAATACAAGCAGCTCCTCTTATACCAACGACATCAGATTCAATATCTGATAATGGTTTTAATTGTTCTTTTTTAATAGAACCAGCCAAAGCAGTTTTTAAACCATAATCATGTGTTTCATCCACAAATTTCTTTAAAATGTCAATATTTAAGAAGTCAAATAAGCATTTACCATCTTTTACAGCAGTATCTAACATTGCAAAATCAGATCCAGAGTCATTAGCTATTTTAGGAATTTCTAATGGATTGACAGCACCAACACGATGAGCATCAGCATAACCAGATGCAACCACAATAGCATCTTTTTTTTTATCTTTAACAGTTTTAACAACATTTTTCATTAGATGTAATGCTTCATCGCAGTCTTTAGTACCATACAGACCTACTTTAATATAATCTGCACCAGAAATGAGGGCACCTAAGGCAGCAAGGGATACTGTACCAGGTTTATAAGGCACATCACCTAAAGTTGCACTTACCAAAGTTTTATCAGGAGTAATTCTTCTTATATCCTCAATTACCCATGGAAAATTAGCACCTAAAGATCCTTCTTTCGGATTTTTAACATCAACAATATCTGCTCCACCTTCAATAGCTTCAATAGCTTCTTCATGATTAAATGGACTTATTAATAGAAGCAATAAATTCCCCCATATAGACAGTAAAAATGAATTTTATAAATCAATATATTCTAAGTATTATATTTAACTAAATTAATAATAACTAATTAGTTTAAAATATATTAACCAATTAATGTATAATTTTAATTACAACTTAAACTATTTATTTTAAATATGTATTTAATTTATCATTTATAAATTTTATTAATAACTGAGTATCAATACTGTCAACCTAAGGGTTTCGATTTTTTTTATTTAATCGTACGACCTTGATTTCAACATTTATTCATAAAATTTTATTTTAAATATCAAAATAATTTATTTATAATCATACTTTCAGTTTATAAA
>JAISZW010000103.1 GCA_031284445.1 Candidatus Methanovirga basalitermitum
AAAAAAAGTGGCAAAATTTAGGGTTAAAACATTCAAAGTATGCATATTTCATATCATGAAAGTACTGCTATATGAGAAAGTAAAAAGGTATTTAAAAAGAACTAAAGATGATACAATCACTAAAATGTCAGTATGTACAATATTTAACAGAGATAAACAATATATTCAGAACTTATGAAAAAAGAATGTTTAAACAGGTAAGCTATTATTTAGATAAATATGACAAATTACCATCTGTAATAATAAAAATTCAGCAAAAAGATAATCCCTAACTTTGATAAGTCTTACACAGTTCACTATTAATAATTTTATACCTAGAACATCGAATACAGGCAGAGCAACATTATAGCAAGACTAAGAAATCAGAAACTAAAAGTAAATTTAAGACAGTTCAAGGATTATTGGAGTATTTAGCTCTCTTTGGGAAATAAAGCAATATAAAGAAAAACTCCACAATTTTTTACAGGCTCATGAAATCAAAACATTTATATAGTCATAAATAATTATTTAAATGTATTAATGTGATATTATATAAAAAAAGGTGATGATTGAAATGGTCAACGAATGTATGATGGATGTATATAGGATGAATGTTTCGATAGCAAAATCAATGATTGAAGATTTTGGAGTAGAAAGATATTCAGAAAAATATTATGAGATTTTAAGTGAATGTGGTCTTTTTGAAGAAGATATAGGTGATTAACGAGTTCATGTTCGGTTTATTATCTGATAAATGGTTTTCAACTTTCTTCCAGATAAAACCTAACAGAAAATTTTAAAAAAATCTGTTTTTTTAACGATTAATCTCAAAAGGGTTTCATATCCAAAAAATTCTGATGTTTTGGGTATAGATGAATTTTTTTGGAGTAAAATCTACAGCCTTTTTGGGTCGTAGTAGTTCAAGAGTTGGAAGGTCATGAGTTTTGAAATAAAACATTCTATACTTAAAAGAGACAGCCTTGATGAAAGTTTTCAATTGGTAGATCCAAACGACCATTTTGAAAATGATGAATATATCGTGGGGTGTTGATAGTGACACTTTAATTGAAATGGAAATAGTGATAGCAGCTATTTTAAACAACGACTTTAAAAATTGGAATAAACTTAGAGAAGATGATAATATTGATTCTTTTTCTCATATCATTTTAAAGTTGGGTTACAAAAAGGAAAAAATAGAACATATTTTAAATGAAATGTAGTTTGGTTCATGAAGAACTGTACGACATAATAATTGTATCCTCATCTAAAATAAGAAAATTTTGTTGTATATTCAACATAAAAATTTCAAGGATATAAAATCAATGCTCATGCTATTATTATGGTGCAAATCTTATAAATCAATTTAATGGTTAAATATTATAAGTAATACTCTCATATCATTAGTTTAATAAACCTACGTTTTGATTAAACATATTTAATGAAATTGTACCAATTAGGTGCATGAGCGAAAATTAAATATCTCATTAAAATATAGATTATCTGTATGGGCGATCTGTCTAATTTAATTAAAAATTGTTTTTTAAAAGAAGCTGAAACTAAAAGCAGTAAATATCGTCATGATTTACAACAACATAAGCTATTAGGTTACTTATATAAAACTGAGGATGGCTCTTTTACACTAAATGTTGAAGTGACCCACAACAAATATCAAAGAATGCACACGGTTAAAGGAGCTATTAGCGAATCTTTTGAAAAGTTTGTAAAACCTTTGGAGTTTAAAAGTAATTTAAATGTTTTGGATATCTGTAGTGGTTTGGGTTATAATTCAGCTGCTTTAATTCATGACTTTCTTAATAGATCAAAAAATGTTTTTGATTTAGAAAGTAGTCTTCATGTTGATATGGTTGAAATTTCACCATATATTTTAGCCGTTGGATTACTAATTCCAAGTCCTATTGGTTCTCATAACATTGTTCAAAGGGTCATTGAAGATAAGTTAATGGAAGATGGTTTCTTATCCTTAAGGTTAAATGAAACTCCAATACCTGAAAATGTATATTTAAATTTATTTTGTGAAGACGTGAGGTTAAGGGTTTGGAAACTTCCTTCAGATTACTACGATGGAATATTCTTGGATCCTTTTTCTCCTGACTTGTGTCCTGAACTTTTTACAATCGATTTTTTTAAACATTTAAAGAGAATTATTAAGGATGATGGAATTTTAACAACTTATACCTCGTCTATTCCTGTTAAATCAGGATTAATTGAAGCAGGATTTCATATTGGTGTTGGTCCTATTTTTGGGAGAAAAATTGGTGGTGTAGTAGCTTCTTTATCTCTATCAAAAATAAAAAATGAGTTATCTCCTGATAATGAACGTTTAATAGCTTTATCTGATTTAGGTGTTCCTTTTAGAGATTTTAATTTAAATTTAACTTCTGATGAAATTTTAAATGGTAGGAAAAATGAACGTCTGAATGCAAGATCTAATTATAAACTTTCTTCAGCTGTTAAAACACCCGTATTTCTTGGAAGGAACATTGAAGATGAAAAACTTGAAAGAAGAGTTTTAAAGAATTTAAATGCATTGAATATTTCTTCTACATGTTCAAAAAAAGCTATTTTTCTTATTTCTCCACAAGATAAAAGTAATAGTAAAACGTTTATTAACAATTCAAGAGATAGAGTCCTGACTATGAGTAAAAATCTTCAAATGATTGTTGAAAATAGGTTGTAGCGATTATTAGGTTGTAACGTACTAAATCCCACACGTTAACTTACAGTACGAAAATTAATTGGTTTGATGGTACTTTGTACTGTTAATGTATTAATTTTGTCTTTAAGTTTATGAACATGGGAAAACACTTTTAATAACATGTATTATAGTTATCATGGAAAACTTTATAAATAATTATTTACAAATGTTAAACTATGATTTTTAAAGATTTTAAACAATGATGTGCTCCAAATATTATCAAAATCCACATAGTCAAAAAATACTAATTAAACATTTGACAATAGACGAAATTATTGATATAATAAAGCATTATCCAGATAAAGAAGTTGTGAAAATAATGATTTTCATAAAATCATTATATGAATGGGAAACCATTGGTGAATCAGCTCGATAGGGTGTTAGAGATCAAGTGAATTTCCAAGTATTATCCATGCTTATTTCATGCCATAATATATTTTATATATCTTGAAACCTAAAAGTAGATCACAATTAATCGTGAAAACAAAAATAAATTCAATGTTAGCTATTAATATATGGATATAAGACTGTATAAACCAGCTAAATTTTGGACAAAATATAGGTAGATTTTTAAAGGCTTTATTCTGACAATAACAGTTGAAATCTTATAATATTAATAAGTAGAATTGTTAAAGCTTTAAAAATGTTAAATATACTCATCAAATATTTAGATTTTGTTTTAAAGTATTTTTACTGTAAGTTATTTTT
>JAISZW010000017.1 GCA_031284445.1 Candidatus Methanovirga basalitermitum
AGGGTGTAAAAAAGTGTGGAGTTTTTTTGATTTTTGAAAAAAATTGAAAATCCTTCAAATCCTTTAATTTACTATAATATCATCCATAAGAAATGCATTATTCAAAAAATATATCAAAAACCATATAAAATAAAGAAATAAATTAAAATAAAGGCTCTGTCAAAAATTTTGGTGATAGACCTCATAATACATCATGACTAAAAAATGGATTTTATATTTATTGATACCAATCCTAAAAGTAAATTTAAGTCAGTTGTGATGTTATTGGAATATTTTAGCTCTCTTTGGGGAATAAAGTAATATGAGGAAAAACTCCACAAAAATTTACACCCTCTTTATATGTAATGCTTTTTATTGTAATAACCAATAAAATCATGTTTTTATCAAAAATTTTTAATATTCATTGCCTTTGATCTGCAATATTCTTTTACCTTTAATTATTTCCTCTAAATAAACTTTTATTATATGTTTCATGATATATTATCAAAATAACTAAATTTTTTAAATTTATAAATATTACATTTTTATATTATAAAAACTTTGATTAATAAAATAATAAATCAACACTAAAAATAAACTATTCAACTTATAGGAGAATATAAATTCATGGCTATTTTAAGTGATAAAGAGATAAAAAAATATTTAAATTCTAAAAAGATTACCATTGAACCTTTAAAAAATTTTGAAAAGCAAATACAACCATCTTCTGTTGATTTAAGAATTGGAAATGAATTTAAATCATTTAAATTAGTAAGAAAACCTTTCATCGACCCAAAAGACTCCATTGATCTCTCATCATATATGGAGTCTATTAATATTATAGATGGGGATTGTTTTATCATACATCCTAACGAATTTGCATTGGCTACAACTTATGAAACTGTAAAGATCCCTGATGACTTGGTTGCAAGAGTAGAAGGTCGTTCTTCAATGGGAAGATTAGGAGTGACTATGCATGTAACAGCAGGATACATAGATCCTGGCTTTGAAGGAAGAATAACTTTAGAAATATCCAACATTGGTAAGATGCCTGTTGCATTATATCCTGGTCAAAGAGTATGTCAAATTGTTTTTGAGACTATGACTTCTCCATCAGAGAAACCTTATGGTCATCCTGAAAGAGACAGCAAATATATGGGGCAAGTTAACCCAGAAAGTAGTAAAATTAAGTTTGACTATGAGTTAAAAGAATAATTAGATTTTTAAAGCTGATATCTTATAGCATTGATTTAAATTTGCATATATTGTCTTTAAAGAATGATGAATGATCATAAATGAAATACAATTCAAGATTGACAAAAATCTTTTTTTGTATTTAGAATCTAAAAATCGTAGAATATTTATTAAAAAATATGAAAAACAAAAAGATAGTGTAAATAATTCACATGATCTAACCTAATTTTTTAATTATTTGATATTTTTTCGTGAATTCTGTTGCATTTTTTATCACTAATCAATCCATTATTTAATATGTGAAGATAGAAATATTTCAGCTCCTTTAACAGTTTTAAATAACTTTTTTAGTTTATATTGGAATAGGGTTCTGAATAAGTTTTCCATTGAATATACATAAAATATGTTTAAAGCCTAATTTATGAGCTATAGATTTATCCATGGACTTTTCATTGCTTGTTAATGAAATCTTCTTATGATTATCTGTTGATTCCTTTATAAATTCTTCTATAACATTTTTTTGGCAGATGTTTAACCACTTTAAAATTACCAAAAATCGAAGATTTTCAGTAATTACTTGAATAATCAATGTTATGAACCTTTAATCTGTCTAATAAGATATATATTTTGTTTATATAGTTTTTCATTGTTTGATGTGATGGTTTCACTTTTTTAAAAAGTGTTTATGATTTCGCTTCTATGTCTTAGTGAGTTAATGTTCAATTGAATGCATTGATATTACGTGATTCTTCATATCAAAGAAAATATCAACCTTTAATCTGCAATTACTGAAAATCTTCGATTTTTATAATTACAAAAATCTTCGATTTTTGGTAATCAAGATACATTCTATAATTTTTCAATTATAACTAAATCAAAATCGTTAACTATAAATGGCTGTGAAGACAAACTAATTATAAGTGTGGGTTTTGTTTTGATCATACTTATATTTATTGACTCACACCTATTTAAAGATTTCTATTCTATTTAAACATTATTTTAAATCTAAATAGAGGATATTGCAAAATTTACAAAATTTTTGGTCTATCATGCGGATTTTTTACAGTATCAAAAATAGGGGCTAAATTAATTATAAGATAATTAAGAATAATATCAAAAAGACTAAAAGTTTTCAAGAAAATTTGACAAGATAAGCATCAAAAAATATTTCATAGTCAATATAAAGTTAAAAAAGGAGAATGTGTATGACAGGAAAAAAGGATATTAACATTTTTAAGAAGATTACTAAACTTGAAAATAAAGGTTATGAATTATCCAACACACAAAAAATAATTTTAACAACAGATGGATCTGTAACAACGATTTTAGATGTTTTAAATGGTGAAATAGCTATTAAAACAATTGTTCAACGATTTGAGAAAGCCAACTCTAAAATTGCTAAATTCTTAGATATTGAAGAAAATGAAGAGGTTAATTATAGAGTAGTTCTAATGCACAAGGATAATAAACCTTTAATTCATGCAGTATCCTATATTCCCATAAAAAAATTAGAAAATGAATTTAGAGAAGATTTGATTAAAGCAGATACACCAATTGGAAGAATACTTAGAAAATATAACATCGAATCAAGAAGAGAAATAGAAAATATTGGTATTGAACCAAAAAATCAAGAACTAACAAAATTATTCAATTCAGAAATAGAACTTCTTACAAGAGAATATGTAATAATTAGAGATAATGAAAAATTAATATGGATTAAAGAAACATTCCCATTGAATTATTTCACTAAATAAAAGATAAAAATCACTAAATAAAAGATAAAGAATATTATGGCATTTTAAACTATTAATCATCATTTTGTTCCATGTCATCTCTACTAACTTCAAAATGTACAGTTTCCTCAATAATAGGAACATCTAAACCATCATTTTGACTTATGTGATTATCATTTTTCCTCTTGTTTTTATCTTTTTGTGATTCATCAATTTTTGAATCCTCCTTACTTGTTTTTGGTTTTTCTTCATTGAAGATTGGTGAATCGATCTCTTCTAAAGATTTGAATAAATGACCTAAATTGGTTTTTTTTGTAAGCAAACGGAAAGTAGATAACCCTAAAATAACAAGTCCAAAAAGTCCTATTAAGACAGAGAACATTCCATTTTCTTTCATATTTACATTGTCTACGATTTTTTCACTATTTCCAAAAAATGAAATAATTGCAATTATAACTAAAATTAACCCAAATACAATCCCTAAAATAGCTACAATAGGATATCTTTTTTCCATATCATTTTTTAAAAATAAATATATCTTTTCAGAGATGAAAAATTCATATTTTGGATTTTTATCATTCTCTTCACTTGTAACATGACTTTCATCAACCTTGTCTTTATTCTTAAAAGAATCTCCTTCTGAGTTAGAATTTTTCTTATCCCTCGACATACAATACCACATTTCAATAATTCAATCAATCGTATTCTCTCCAAGTGTGTTTACATTTAGTACATCTTAAAAACCTAGTTTCAGCTTCATCAGCACTACGAGTTTGTTTAAGCCACCAAAATGCCTTCTCATTACCACATTTAGAACAAGTTTCATTAGTGGTTGGAAGTGTAGCTATTTCTTCGCCTTGCATAACAACATTATTATTTGATAAAATCTTTTCAGATACAGAATATTCATCGGCTTTTTCATTACTTAAGTCTTTTTCAAAACCGCATTTACACTTAAGTTTATTATCTTTAGGAAGCATCATCGCTCCACATTTAGGGCAAAACTCCATATTTCTTCCTCATGTCTAAATTTATATCTTATTAATCTAATAATCTTTAACTTACATATATTATACAAATCTATTTTCTAAGCTTGTTAAAATATCATTTAAAATTATTTTATGATCAAAAGCTAAATTTATTGAAGATAAATTATCTTTTGTAAAAATTTTAGCATCATTTGCATCATCATTCGCTTTCAGATTTTTAAAATCTCCTTTTGCTAAATATATAATAGTTACTGTATGGCCTCTTGGATCTCTACTTGGCTTTGAATAAACATTAAATAACTTAATCAATTGAACATCTATACTGGTTTCTTCTTTTGCCTCACGAACTGCTCCATCTTCAACAGTTTCACCATAATCTAAGTAACCACCAGGCAATGCCCAATAACCTTTAAAAGGATCATTTCTCCTTTTAATTAAAATAAATTCATTTTTATCATTGTATATGAAAACATCTGTTGTAATTGATTGTTTTTTATAGTTCAAATTATCACAAGTGTTAATTAAATGAATTGAATGATTAAGTCATGAATGATTAATCTTTGATTGATTCAATTAATTTTTTAAACTCATTAGTTGTATCTTTTACTTTATCAGCTGCTAAAAAAAGAGATTTTTTAGGGGATTTTTTATTACTTGTTTTGATTGTTATTATTGGATTTCCAATAAGGGGATGATCTATACCATATACAGCATACTTTACATCATCATTTTCCATTAAATATTTTCTTAAAATGTTACAAATACTATGGGATTCACCAGGAACTTCTATTTCCAATTCAGTTTTAATATCTTTTATAATTATAAGATCTTCCATTATATTCACCTAAGAGTCTAAGTCTGTTAATAATCATAATTTAAAGAAATTTTTCTTTTTTCTTTTCTATTGCATTGTTCACAATAAAGAATATCCTTATTATTTGTTGGAACCATGAAATTTCTACAACGAGAACACATTGCTTTTAAAACACCATGTTCAGGATCTTCAGTATTTATATCTATATTGTTTCCCATGATTTTTATTACTTTTCCTTCAACAATATCTCCAATTCTAAAAGCATCGGTCAATTTTTCAAGATATCCTTTTTTCACTTGAGATACATGTATAGCACCAGAATAAGGTAATGCTAACTCTCTTGAAGAATCAATAAATGCTTGAACATCAACCATAGTTCTTTGACCTTTAATGTCAGTTATTTGACCAACGACAATATTATCAACTTTTAAAACTACAGGAACGGTGGTTTTTGGAATAATAGTTATTTCATGCCTATTTGCAGAAACATTCCCTATAATCGCTGCTTTAATATATCCTCCATCTTCGTAAGTCCAATCTCCAGGTAAGTATTGTTCACTAACTCCAATAACATCACCAGGCATTACAAAATCCCCATGTTCAATATCCATCATCTCACATCCAAATGAAATTAAACAATATTCATTATTTTAAAAAAGAAATTGTATATTATAATGAAACTGTTAGATTTATTCTAAAAATAGCTATTTTAAATGATTAGTATTAAAATATAATTGTAAGTATAAAGTTATAGAATTCAAATTTTAGATCAGCACTTTTCAATTAAATAGTAAAAACACGGACCTGGAGGGATTTGAACCCTCGACCTACGGATTAGAAGTCCGTCGCCCTATCCAGACTAGGCCACAGGCCCTATATTAACTTATTTATGGTTATTTAAAAATAATTATAAATTCTCTATTGTTACTTAAAAATTCAAGATTAACAAAATAACATATCCATGTTTTATTTTTCTTAGTATATAAATATTAACTTTTCAATGCTATCAACTTAAGAAAATTATTTTTTTTAAACTTTGATTGAAATTAAAAATAAAGCTTGATAAACAAGACCTTAAATAGAAATTTTAATCAAAAATCCTTAAGTTGACAATAAGTATTTTATAACTTTTAAGATATGAATATAAAAATAGATTTTAATATTTCATTATTTATAAACTTATTGTTTTTGGGAGGATGTAAATTTTTGTGGAGTTTTTCCTCATATTACTTTATTCCCCAAAGAGAGCTAAAATATTCCAATAACCTCACAACTGTCTTAAATTTACGTTTAGGATTGGTATCAATAAATATAAA
>JAISZW010000063.1 GCA_031284445.1 Candidatus Methanovirga basalitermitum
ATTCATGCTTATACGAAGAGATCTGTTTATAAATATGTGTATTTGAATGTACTTTTAGTAGGAATACTAATTTCCAAAGGTTATAATGAAATTAAAGAGATTACACAGCTTGTTGATTATCGATAAATCAGACACCTTGATAATGATTATTTATAATAATTTTTTTTTAAATATGATATAAATATTTTTAATTCTTTCATTGAAGAAAAAGTATACAATAAATTTGAATATAAACTAATAAAAAAGGGTATGTTGAAGTTAATTTAAGACCATATATACTTCTACAATAGAAAAAATAATTTTCTATATAAAAAATGTATAATTCATTAAGAGACTAATTTAATAAATACAGTAAATGCACATATAACCGCTACTGAATATATAATTATACTTTCACTTTTTATAAGTATTATGATACAACAGCATTTTGGAGTCTTAGTATAAATAATATACAAACTTGTTTTTATGTGTGCTGTGGAGGATCATTAGTTGAAGCTATAAAATAGTGTTTCAATGATGCTTTCCATTTGACTAAAGTGTACTAATAATGTTATGTCAAGCTGAATATGTTGAAGTGAATCATATTAATTCATATCAAGCATATTATGATCCAAATGGTAAAAAATATAATGTAAAATTATATATCCATAATTTATTTATCCATAATTTATTATTGATTAAATTCAAATCATGATTTTAAGTAATATCTAAAGAAATTAATTTTTTAAATATATAGTCATTATGGAAAAATTTATCATTTTATAAAGGATTAATATTCAATATAATTTGTTTAGATTTGATTTAAAGAATTTTTATAATTATAATTAATATTAACAAACATTACCATTATCACTAAATAAGACCATGACTTTTTTAAATATTGTACCATAACAATTAAATAATTAAAAAAATAAAATATGCAAAGAATTTAACTTTATTATATATAAAACAATATATTTAAATTTATAAGTGATTTAATGAGTGTTCAGATAGAAAATAATCCTTTAAAGTTTGCAAGGAAGATACTCTCTGATTTAAGGGCATCAGAAGATATGGGATTGCTAAAATGTGTTCAATGCGGTATGTGTACATCAACATGTCCAGGTGCGAAAAATTCAGATTATAATCCTCGTGGCATGGTAGAAAAAGTTCTTGAGGGAGAGGAATCCATAATAAGTGATGAAGAAATATGGAATTGTTTCTATTGTTATACATGTCATAGTGTTTGTCCTGTTGGAAATAATCCATGTGAAATTAATCAGATCTTAAGGGGAATAGCTATTGATAAAGGAATTGCTAACGACAAAGTAGGTTCATTTGCAGGTTATGGTGATAGTTTCTTAACTATTGGCATTGGAGCTATGCCAAAAAGTTTTTTCATGGAGTTAAATGAAGATATCGAAGGTTGGTTAGACTTCAAATCAAAACTTGAAGAAATAAGAGAGGAGCTTGGGTTAGGTTCTATTACAATTTCTAATGAATCTATTGAAGAAATTAACACTTTACTTAAAAAAGTTGGCTTTAATAAAAGAATTGAAGAATTGAAAAAATAACTATTCAAACTTTAAGGTAATAGCTAAAAAATAGTGATGATAATAATATATATATGTATATATATTAGAAATATTTGCAAGTATTAGTGGTAAACTATGGAAAGTATATGCAGATAAGGAAGATACAAAGACGACAAAGTGCAGATGATTTTAAACTAACGATGCCGTCTATGATGTTTGTAAATGCATTATTTTGGTGTCTATATGGAATAGGAAAGTGCAATTTGTGGTTAAGTGTAACTTATAGCATTAGTACATTATTCGGTGGATTGTTGTTAGCAAAATTAGTTAAGACACAAAAAACTGAAAAAACCAAGAAAAAAGTGAAAATAGCTATTAAACTAATAATAGCTAAAGACATGGCGATTAATAGATTATTATGAAATCCATTCCTGATAAGAACATTCTACTTTTTAAAAGTTGTTTAGTAAGTACAGAATATCCTGGAATTGAGTCATCAACTAAATATATTTTTGATAAAGTGGGTGTTGAATATGTAATTGATCATGACCAATCTTGCTGTACTGGACTTGGACACTATAGTGATGTGTTCAATCAAACTTCAACAACATTAATTGCAACTCGTAACTTTCATCTGGCTAAGAAAAACAATGCTAAGAATATTACTGTTATGTGTGCAACATGTTATGCTATTAATAAGAAGTCTGTGAAACTTTTAAACAATAATGATCAATTTAGAGAAAAAATAAATGCTGTGTTTGAGGATTCTTCAATGGAAGAAATGAAATATGAAAAAGAGAGTTTTAATCCATCAGATAACATATTTCATGTGGTTGAAGTCCTTTTTAATAAAAAAGATGAAATAAATAAATATGTTAACATGGATTTCTCTAACTTTAGAATAGCTACACATCATGCCTGTCATTATTGCAAAGTTCACTATGAAGATACCATTGGAGGTTTTAGAAATCCAAGGATATTGGATGAACTTGTTGAATCTCTTGGTTTTAATACAATTGATTGGTATAATACCAAGAGAAATACTTGTGGTGCAGGATTTAGACAAAGATTTGTTAATAAACCAATTTCAATGAAAGTGACTGGTGATAAGCTTTTGGAGTTGAATAAAGAAAATGTAGACATTCTTATTCATATGTGTCCTAATTGTCAGATGCAATTTGACAGGTATCAACCTTATTTATCTAAGGAGTTAGGAGTTGATTTTAATGTATTTCATCTTAATATTACTCAACTAATAGCCTTAGCTATTGGAGGAGATCCTTATAAAACAGTTGGAATACAAACACACACGGTTTCAATAGAACCTTTAATTAGGAGAATTTTGGATATTGAGGTTTGATATAAGATTTTGTGTGGATATTATTAATTAACTTGTTTTTTACAATTGTCTATTCTTATTCATGATTATAAACCATTATAATAATTTAAATAGGTATTGAAGCAATAAAATTTTATATTAGAATTAAAAATAAGTAAACTTGATGATATGACTGCAGATATTAAATCATCGAATAGTGATAAGGACTTAAAAGTAGGAGTCTTCATTTGTCGATGTGGTGGGAACATTTCAGATATGGTAGACATAGATAAATTAAAAGATAGTATTGATTTAGATGTTGTTGAAGAATTTGTAAACCTATGTTCTATAAATGGAAGAAAGATCATTCGAGATAAGGTAATAAATGAAAATCTTGATCGTGTGATAATAGCTGCATGCTCTCCGATGACTCATGAAAAAACATTTCAAGATTATATAAAACCTTTAAATCCTTATTTAATGGATATGGTCAATTTAAGAGAACAATGCTCATGGGTTCATGAGAATATCGAGGAAGCGACTGAAAAAGCTATTTGTTTAATTAATGCATCTATTGGTAAAGTGAAACAATCCCAAGCTGTTGATCCCATAACTTGTCAAAGTCCTGAAAGTGCTATTGTTATCGGTGGGGGCATATCTGGAATAAGTGCTGCATTGTCTCTTGGAAAACAAGGAATAAAAACTTATTTAATCGAGAAAACCCCATCTATTGGGGGTAATATGGTAAAAATTGGCAAGGTATTTTCTCCTGTTAGATTGGCAGAAGAATGTGGGATGTGTTTAATTAATCCTGTAATGAATGAACTTATATGGAATCCTAATGTCACAATCATGACAAATACTAAGGTATTAAGTGCTGAAAGAAGAGTTGGAATTTTTAATATTTTACTTGAAAGAAGTCCGCGATATGTAGATTCAGATAAATGTATATCTTGTGGTAATTGTAGTGATGTTTGCCCTATTGAGGTTTTAGATTCATGGAACGATAATCTTTCTACAAAAAAAGCAATTTATCGACCATTTTCCCAGAGCTTTCCTGATGCATATACAATTGACATAGAAAACTGTAAAAAATGTGGTAACTGTATAAAAAAGTGTTCTATGAATGCGATACATTTGAATAGTGAAAATGAATTGATTCCAATTAATGTAGGTGCTGTTATAATAGCTACTGGTCATGAAATCTTTGACCCTAAACTTAGACCAGAATATGGCTATGAAAAGTATGAGGATGTTATAACACAGAGTGAACTTGGACGAATTATGGGTGTTAATGGTCCAACCAAAGGTAAATTAAAAATGCAATCATCTAATAGAGTTCCAAAGAGGATTGTCATGATACAATGTGTTGGTTCTCGTGATGAGAAGCCTGATGGCCATAAATATTGTTCAAAGGTTTGTTGCATGGTGGCCTTAAAAAATGCTAATATTATCAAAAATAAATATCCTGATACTGATGTTTTAATTTGTTATACTGATATGAGAACCCCTGGAATGTATGAAAAATATTATAAACATGGGCAGGAAAATGGTATCAGATTAATGAGAGGAAGACCAGGAGAAATAAGCAAAAAAGGAAATTCCTTAATTGTTAATGTTGAAAACACATTAAAAAAGGAGTTCATGGAAATTGAGACGGATATGATTGTTTTATCAGTAGCTATTGAACCATCAGAAGGCACAAAGGAAATAGCCAAAATTTTTGATATTGGCTTAACAGAGGATATGTTTATTAAAGAAATACATCCTAAAATTAAACCAGTTACAACAGATGTTAAAGGAACTTATGTTTGTGGAACAGCACAGGGACCTAATGATATTACAGATAGTATTGTTCAAGCAAATGCTGCTTCAGCAAAAATAGCTGAGTTATTACATGATGGGCTTGAAGTTGAACCATTTATTGGCGAGATTGATTTTGAAAAGTGTAATCTCTGTAAGGATTGTATTGATAGTTGCAGGTATAAAGCAATATCTACTAAGGATGATGAAATTTTCATTGATCCCTTATCTTGTTCAGGTTGTGGAAAGTGTCTTACAGTCTGTAAATCAAATGCAATAAATATTCAAGGAAACATTAGTGAGAAAATATTTGCAACAATTGATGGCATGTTAAAAGGCAAGAAAGACTGGGAGCAAAGAATATTGGTATTTTTAGACCATGTAGGCTATACTGCTGCAGATAATATTGGAGTTAATAGAATAGAGTATCCAAAGTCAATATACATTATAAAGGTTCATTCAATAAATAGAGTGATGCCAAAACATATTATTTATGCACTTAAAAATGGGGTTAATGGAGTATTCATTGGCGAATATCCTGGAGACTTGATGTATGATGAAGTTGAAAAAAGAATAAAAAATATGAAACAAAAAATTAAAGAGTATGGATTTAATCCTGAAAGATTACAATTTTCTACAGTCTATATTCCTTACTTTACAGGTCTTGCAAGAAAGTTCAAAGAATTTGATACCAAAATTAAAAATTTATAATCTTGCTTGATAGTTTCAACTTTGTTTTTAGCATATCAAACAACATTATATATCTTTAGAAATTTACCAGTATTATAAGTTAAACTTAAATATTTTAATTTTATAAAACATTATCATGTTAGATATAATACCTGTAATGGATTTAATGAATGGAATAGCTGTTAGTGGTAAGTCAGGGAATAGAGATAGCTATAGATCACTTAAAACTGTATTTTCTCCAAGTCCAAATCCTTATTCAATAGCTAAATACTTAAAAATAAATGGTGCTAATGAACTTTACATAGCAGACTTAGATCTAATTGAAAAAAAGGGACATAATTTAGATAGTATTAAGATGATGAATTCTATGATTCCATTAATTTTAGATGCTGGAATTAAAAAATCCGATTCATTCAAATTCTTCTTAGATTTTGCTTATAAAATAGTTGTAGCAACTGAAACTATAGAATCAATAGAAGAACTTCATAGGATCTTTGACAAATTTCCAAAAGAAAGGATTGTAGTTAGTGTAGATATAAAGAATAATGAACTTTATAGTGTTAATGATTTTAATTTAAGCTTAGATGAATTTAAAAAAGAGTTAATAGCTATTTCTCCTAAAGAAATTATACTTTTAGATATATCTCGTGTTGGAAGTGAACAAGGCATTAACAATACATTAATTAATAAATTCCATGAACTTAAGGATAAGTTAATTTTAGGTGGTGGAATACGAAAAAAAGATTTAATAGTAGTGAAAAACATGGGAATTAAAAAAATTTTGGTGGGAACTGGATTGCATAAAGGTGAAATTCCTTTAAATAAAAATAAGATATTTTAATAGTAAGTGTTACATGATTATTTTTCTATGAGGCTGTTGTGCAATTCAACTATTCAAATTTTAAATTTTAATTAAAACAGATATTTTCTCAATATAATAATTAAAA
>JAISZW010000088.1 GCA_031284445.1 Candidatus Methanovirga basalitermitum
AATGCTGTCAACTTAAGGATTTTTGATTAAAATTTCTATTTTGAATCTTGGTTTATCAAGCTTTATTTTTAATTTCAATTAAAGTTTAAAAAAATAATTTTCTTAAGTTGACAGAGTTGGTCTGCAAATGTAAACGTTTATAAATAAGGTCATATAATATTGATATTTAAGAATATTTCTAAAAAAAACTTAGGTTATTAGAAACTTTCATGGGATAATAAAATATGGAGTTAATGATATAAATGTCAAAAACTGTTGAAAATTTAACTAAAGCATTTATTGGTGAGAGTCAAGCAAGAAATAGATATACAATCTATAGTAAGCAAGCTATTAATGATGAATATCCACAAATAGCTGATATATTTTTAATTACTGCTGAAAATGAAAGAGAACATGCTAAGTGGTTATTTCGTTTGATCAATGAGATAAAAGAAAATGATGATCCTATTATTGTAGAAGCAGATAGTCCAAATGTGTTTGGAGATACTGTAGAAAATTTAAAAGCAGCTATTAGTGGAGAACATTTTGAGACATCTGAAATGTATCCTGAATTTGCCAAAGTAGCTAAAGAGGAAGGTTATAATGAAATATTCAATAGACTATCAAGTATTGGTAAGGCTGAATCTCATCACGAAAAAAGATTTCAGCTATTACTTAATAACTTAGAAAAAGGAACTTTATTCTCGAAAGATAAAGAAGTTACTTGGATCTGTCAAAAATGTGGATTTGTTTCAAAAGGTAAAAAACCTCCTGTTAAATGTCCGTCTTGTGATCATCCAACTAAATACTTTGAAATAGTTTGTGATGAGTATTAATTCTGTAATAATTGAAATACATTTATTAAACTAAACATGTTTTTTAAGGAAAAAAAATATTTTACTGATATTTAACTAATTTTATAATAGAACATTAATTTCCAATTTACAATAAAATATTAAAATTACAATAAAATATTAAAACAGCTAAATTTATTACAATAAAATATTAAAATAGCTAAATTTTTGTAATAAATAATTTAAGGAGAATGATATTTATGGTAGAAGAAGGTGGATTGCTTAAATGTAAAATATGTGGAAGTGTATTAGAAAAAGTTTATCAAGGTCCTAAAACTGGTAAACTCGACGATCTTGAGGAATTAACACCAAAACATGAGGGTGAGGGTTCTCAAAAACATGTTCCAGTTCTTGAAAGGGATGGAGATAATGTTGTTATTAAAGTAAGTGAAATTACTCATCCAATGGAAATTGAACATCATATATGTTTCATTGAATTAATTGATGGGAATACAACTTATAGAAAAACTTTAAAGGCTGGTGAAGAGCCAAAGGCAATATTCAAAATTGATACAGATATTAATAGCTTAAAAGCAAGAGAATATTGTAATGTTCATGGACTATGGGAATCTTAGATGTATTTAAAGATTAAAAAATAGTAATATTTAATTTTATAATATTTTTTTCTCTTGAAAGATTAATTAATTATAGATGAATGGATTACTAAATGGTTTATCCAGATGAGAATTTTCTTTTAGACTATATTTATGATGGAATTGTCCAAATTTTTACTGATAGCATTTTAGAAGTGGGTAACAATTATTTTTCCTCTCTTTAAATGGGTATAAAAGTTATCCAACATGTATCAATGCATGATCATGAATAAAAACGACGGTTTTTTGCCGATTTTAGAATTGTAGCCCAGTCTCTATAGATATTATTTTTAAAAGTTTTTTAAAACATTGCAAAGATACATTGCATAATAATGTTTTAAGTGATTTTAAAGGAAATAATATTTTTGTTGCCGATGGCTCTCAGATAGATTATCCTAAATACATTCAAACAAGAGAAGAGTTCTATGTTGATTTATGAGAATTGAAAAACAAAAAGCCAAATTTTTAAAGTGAAGAAAAATTGCTTATAAAAAAGGAAAATTATGCAAGTTTAAAACTGAATAAAACAATGTCATAATGGGATCAGTACCAAGAGATTTATATTCTGTTGCTTCAGCTACGGTATCAACTATGAGAGTCATTAGTCAAACATTAAGTATAGAGATGTTAATAGTTGTTTTTGCATTTATCATTGCAAAACCTATGGGTCATTTCCCACAACTACTTCAAAGTTCTAACTTAGCTTTAACAATTTCAACTGTTTTATGTTTTATTTCTATGATAGCTTCTTTAATTGGAATTGAACTACTTTGACCTAATGGAGGTCAAAGATTCCTGCTTAGATGGGATTCCTGCTTAGATGGAACCTAATGGTCTCATAGTAACACAGGCTTGAATTCCCTACATTCCGCAGGTACATGGACGCTATGCTTTTTTATAGATATTTTCAGTAGCATTCGTGTCACGATCAACGATATTGTCACAAGATGGACAATATGCTTTTCTATCTTTTATCTCTAACCAATCATCATAGTGAACATTTTTTAGTAGTATTCTTAGGATTCACAAAAGCAATAGCTGAATCCTTATACTATTTGAGTTTATAATCTAGCATGGATTTGAATTTGCCCCATAGTATAGTATAATTTTTGATTTTAGATACACCATGCTCTGATTTTAATGTAATGCTTTATATCTTCCAAAGCAACAACATCATAATTATCAACAATGTGCTTAGTCAAAGTATGATACTAATTATTTCATCTACTACCTATAGAGGTAGCAGAATTCTTTTTGTTTTCATTGTTAAATCCAAACTTTAGATTTATTTACCTTAATATTTGAACAGTCATAAAATTTAACTTAAAATTCTTTTTATATCCTGTTTTGGGTCTCCTATTGGGGTTAAATTAAATGTTTCAACTAAATAATTCGTTATATTATCATTTGCCCATGCAGGTAAAATAGGACCAAGAAGGATATCATCTTTACCTAAAGATAGAAGACTCCAAAGAATAGCTACAGCTTTCTGTTCCATCCAACTACAAACAATGGTTAGTGGTAAATCATTTAATTCAAGAGCGAACAACTCACATAAAGCAACTGCAAGGTCAACTGCAACTATGGCATCATTACATTGTCCAAGATCAATTAACCTCGGAACACCTTCAATATCACCTAAATCTAAATCATTGAACCTATATTTACCACAGCCTAAAGTTAAAACAATTGTATTCTCGGGTAATTCCTCCACAAACTCCCTATAATAATTTGTTTTAGGAAGTGAAGAATCACAACCACCAACCAAGAAAAACCTTCTGATTTTTCCACTTTCAACAAGTTCCTTAATTTTATCAGCCAATGATAAAATGACAGTCAATCCAAAACCCGTCGTGACATTGGTTCTTTTTTCTTCTTTTAGATTTCCAAGTTCAATAGCTTTATTTATTATTGGAGTAAAATCATAATCATCCATATGTTCTACTCCTGGAAGATTAACAGGACCTATTGTAAACATTCTCTCATTATAAGAATTTTTTGGTGGTATAATGACACAATTGGTAGTTCCTAAAATAGCTACATTATATTTATCAAAAATTTTCTTTTGATCAAACCATGGTCCACCAAGTTGTCCTACCAAATGGTCATATTTTTTAAGTTTAGGGTAACCATGTGCAGGTAACATTTCAGAGTGAGTATATACATTGATACCACTACCTTCTGTTTGTTTTAAAAGTTTTTCTAAGGCTTTGAGGTCATGACCTGTAACTAATATCCCTGGACCTTCAATTGAACCAACATTAACAGTTTCTGGTGTTGGTTCTCCATAGTTATCAATATGTACTTTTTTAAGCAAAGTCATTACCAATAAATTTATTTCTCCTGCCTTCAATCCAAAATCAATCAAATTTTCTATGTCAAAATTCATATTTGTTAAAGTTGTATACAATCCTTCGGTTAAAAATTTATCTATTTCAGTATCGTTTACTCCAAATTCATTTAAATGATAGTTGTATGCTGAAATCCCCTTAATTGCAAATAATAAGTTGTCTTGTAATTTAGCCATTGTTGGGTTCTTCCCACACATGCCTATTTTAGTACAACCAGTTTCATTCGCTACTTGAGAACATTGATAACAAAACATATCTACTTGATTACTATTAATTTTAACATCTCCAAAAATTACAACACATATAAAATTTAATTGTGCTTAAAATTTAATTGACTTATTTTATATATAAATATTTTGTAACTAATAGAGTATAATTTAGAACAAATATGGTAATTACAGAAAAGTTTTTAATTTTTTAAATAAATTTTAATCATTAGTATTCTCAGTAGTTCGTAAAGTGTTTTTATGTTTTTGCTAATTTAGTAGATCTTGAGTTTAAAATTTTGGATTTTTTCTCTTTTTTATCAGTTAGATTTTTTAGATCATAGGATTTATATCCAATATTATAATATTCACTTTTACTTGTTTTCACGGATTTTCATGAATTTTTCAATGGATCTTGGGCTTTTTTTAGACTATTATCCCTGTCATTAAATCCTAATTTTTTGGGTTGCTCGGCTGATTTGTTTTAACATGGTTTTGAAAGTCCATAGTTACTTATGCACCGTCCGCCTTGTCGTGCTAATGCTGGTCCATTGGATTATAGATCCAAAATATTAACATAGTAGAAGACCTAATCCTATATATAGAAGTCTTAGTTCTGGTTTTTTTGTGCTGGTATGTGTTCGTACCTTTGATTCATTTAGTCTGTAACTTGATTCTATGCCCAAAACGTTTCCATATATTCTTTAAACATGTTTTTTAAAGGTGTATCAACATTAAATAATTGCATATGCAAAGTGTTTTATTCCTTCTTCCTTTATATTTTCCTTTTAGAGTTATTTAACATACTATATTGACTTGAAATGTAGCTTCTATTATCCCTTAAACGCATAGTAATACTCTGTAGAATAAACTTTCTCTACCCGTTAACATGGTTTCGTATTCCCCCCCACAGGGATCCTCTTTTCACACAAGGCATGATAAAGATATTTTCCTCTATTTTTGAAGATGATTTATCACATCTTATAGTGTAAAAAAACTCTCTATTCAAGGAAAAGTATATTTCAGTTTTAAACCCCCATGGATTCGATTTCTCTTAATAGAAAATCATACTGTAATCTTTTAAAGTCTCTCATGCGAATATAATTTTACAGCTAAACTGTAAATCGGTTTATTTTTCTTATATATTACATATAATGGAAGCATAAGCGTAAAAATCGACTATTTACTCTGTTTTAGGTTTGGTTTTAATATGTATCACCATAAGTTCTCTTTTGCCATAATAAGTGAATGTTAACAATTAATCCATAGCCATATTTAATTCGTCTCTTGTTTATAGTTTTAGGTGCATGAATCTTCAACTTATACATTTAAATATCTTCTAAATCATGCCTAAATTAATGTTCTTAAAGTTTATAACTTAATGGATCCTTCAGAATGACATCAGGACAAACATTACTAACACTAGTTTGAGAAGTAGCAGCATTAAGAAGATGATGAACAATCGTTTTATTATTATACTTAGTATTAGGACCCGATTCTAACCCCAACATATCACTAATAACATTAACCGAAAAGTTTAATACATTATCATTCAATAGTATTTTGTGTGGTTTGTTATTTTTTTTCATAAATTATACATACATACCACACAATATAAGATTTACTTTACGAACTACTGATTCTCTATTTTAAACTTAATATTATAAAATCAATATACAATTCAAAACATTAAAATTGAGAAAGAAACAGGTGGGAAGATGATAATGAAACAATCAACAAGAAACATGATTTTGGTGAAGGTAATGTTCCAGTTTCACTCGAGATATAGTTAATATCTGATAACTGTCGCATCATTGTTAAATCCTTAATTCATAGTTTAAATCTTTGGCATCTATATTTGTACTTTTGAAGTTGTTCATGAGTTGTATCTGCCTGCCAATGCTGTTCGATTAGGGATTTTTGATTAAAATTTCTATTTTAAGTCTTATTTATCCAAGCTCTATTTTTAATTTCAATCCAAGTTTAAAAAAATGATTTTCTTAATCGGACAGCATTGCTCTGCCTGCTTTATTTAAATATTCTTTTTGATCAAAGGTAGTGTACTTTTATATTACTTAAGTTTTATATAGTAGTTATGCACATAAATATACATGAAAAAATTTATACATGAAAAAATTGAGGTGTTTTATTTATGGGTAAACGTGGTCCTAAACCAAGTTTTGTGAATGTTGCTTGTCCAAATAAGGAATGTAAAGACTATGGTAAGATTAAAAAAGGTAATGTGGTAGGTAATAGTTACTTATAAAAAACAAAAATGGTACTCTTTAAATATGTTTGTAAGAACAATGCTCTAAAAGTCTTCAAATGCAATTTATACTGTTGAGTTTCCTAAAACAGGTGAAAGAGGAAGACCTAAAACACATCAAAATCGCCAAATGAAAGAATTAAAGTATGTACAAGCAATAAAAGAGAGGATAAGTCGAAAATTGGCTAAAAAGATAGTATAATGGAAATTCAGATGATATTTATAGTTCTCAAATCTCCATCATAACGAGCGAGAAAATTTAAATTTAAGACAAGAAAAATAAGAGAAGACAAGAAAAACATTATTTCTTTAAAGAAGACGAATGGTTACAATATCATTTAACTTTGCAGATGGTAACACATAATTTCACTAGACCACATCCCTCTTAAAAAACTCAACTTACAAAACATAAAAGGTAAAATACTGGAGAAAATATGATAAAGTAACACCAATGATGTCTGCAGAAGAAATTGACCATGTATGGTCTCTAAAAGAACTATTAACATTCCCATTCCACGTACACAAAAACATCAGTAGTTAAAAGGGTCACTACCAAGATCTACTAAATTAGCAAAAACATGAAAACACTTTACGAACTACTGATAATGTATTAAAAAACCAAATAAGTTTAGGATTGGTATTTCTATGATTTTGAGATATTTAAGAAGCTAGTGATTGATGGCATCCTTAACCTTATCAAAAAAACCTTTTTCTATTGTGTGGATTTCATTACCACTAACTTTTGAAAACTCTTTTAATAGTGATTTTTGTTTCTCATTTAGTTTTTGAGGGACTACAACTTTAATAGTGACATAAAGATTACCTTTTGAATTTCTATATAAAATTGGCATTCCTTGTCCTCTTAGTTTAAATGTTGATTCACTTTGTGTTCCAGGAGGAATATTTAACTCAACACCACCATAAATAGTTTTAACATCAACTTTATCACCTAAACATGCTTGGACAAAGCTTATATGCTTTTCGGTATAAAGATTAGAACCGTTTCTTTCAAATTCTTTATGTGGTTTCACATGGATTGAAACATATAAATCTCCGTATCCTCCATTGAAATCACCAGCGTTTCCAGCATCTGGAATTCTTATACGATTTCCATCTTCAACTCCTGCAGGCATTTTAACATTAACAGTTTCAAATTCATTAACTGTTCCTTTACCATGACATTCATGACAAGGATTTTTAATTATTTTTCCTGTTCCATTACAAGTTCTACATAGGCTCATCACGATTTGTTGTCCAAAAAGACCATTACGGATTTGCCTTTCTTGTCCTGAGCCTCCACAAACTTTACAAGTTTCAATATCAGATGCAGATTCTGCTCCAGAACCATTACAAGCAGAACATACTGCATCATGTTTGAGAGTGATTTTTTTTTCAATACCTGTTGATGCCTCTTCTAAGGTGATATTTATTTCTTTATATAAGTCTGAGCCTCTTTGAGGACCAGCTCTTCTATTTGATCCTCCACCGAATATTTCTGATAATATATCTCCAATTCCTCCACCACCAAATCCTTGACCACCACCAAATCCTTGAAAAATATCCTCAAAGTTCGCATTTCTAAAAATATCTTCTTGACTAAATCCATCCATTCCAGCATGACCAAACTGATCGTATTTATGTTTTTTATCTTCATCAGATAAAACAGCATATGCTTCACTTATTTCTTTAAATTTTTCAGTAAACTCTTCTTTTTCTTCTTCTTCAGCTTTATCTGGATGATACTTCATTGCCAATTTACGATAGGCTTTTTTTATTTCTTTTTCATTCGCATTTTTATCTACACCTAAAACATCATAGTAGTCACGTTTTTCTGCCATTTATTCACCTTAGTTACATTTTAATGTAGTATAATCATCAATTAAATAATTTTTATGATAAAATTAAATGTTAAGATTCATCTTTTTAAAAGTATTTCTTATTAATCATTTTTTTAATTACATGATCATTAATACCTATTTAAAAATCGTATTTTAAAAGTTTTTTTTTAGTATAATATAGCACTAAAATTAGTATTGAATATATCAGATCATATAATAAATAAATCAGGAAATTAGTGGAAAATTAAGTTCCATAACATAAAACAAACTAAATTAAATTCAATAACAAATATTAATCTAAAATTAAGTTTTATAATATATATTTACTAATTTAAAAGTTTTTATTTTATTACTTATATTTTTAATAATAAAATAAAAAAAAGTTTATAAAAACAACTTTTTAGTGAGAAAAAATAAAATAAAGATTAGTAAAACTAATCTTATCTAAAAATACTAATTAATCTGCTCATTTTTTAACTTCATAATCAGCATCTATTGTATCATCATCTTTAGAAGATTCATCATTATTTTGAGTTTGTTCTTCTTGTTGAGCTTCTGCTGCTGCTTCTTGATAGATTTTGGCACCTATTTCTTGGACAATTTTAGTGAGTTCATCAGTTTTCTCTTTGATAGCTGCAATATCGTCTTTAGGTAGCTCTTCACGAAGTTCAGAGACTAATTTTTCTATATTGGATTTTTCATCATCAGAAAATTTGTCTTTAAGATCTTCAATGGTTTTTTCAGCTGTATATATCATTGAATCTGCATTGTTTCGGACTTCAATCTCTTCTTGTTTCTTTTTATCCTCTTCAGCATGTGTCTCTGCTTCTTTAACTTTTTTTTCAATTTCTTCATCAGATAACTTATTTGAAGCTGTTATTGTAATGGTTTGCTCCTTATTGGTTCCCATATCTTTAGCGGAAACATTAATAATACCATTTGCATCTATATCGAATGTAACTTCGATTTGAGGCATACCTCTTGGTGCTGGTGGAATACCAACTAATTGGAATCTACCAAGAGTTGTATTATCTGAAGCCATTTTCCTTTCACCTTGTAGGACATGAATATCAACAGAAGGCTGATTATCTGCAGCAGTTGAGAATATTTGACTTTTTTTAGCAGGGATTGTAGTATTTCTTTCAATTAGAGTGGTTGAAACTCCACCTAAAGTTTCAATTCCAAGGGACAATGGTGTAACATCTAATAAAACTAAGTCTTTGATTTCACCAGCTAAAACTCCTCCTTGAATAGCTGCACCCATTGCCACACATTCCATAGGATCGATTCCTCTTTCAGGTGTTTTGTCTATGAATTTTTCAACGAATTTTTGTACTGAAGGCATTCTTGTAGGTCCTCCAACGAGGATAATTTTATCAACATCTGTTTTAGACATTTTCGCATCTTTTAATGCTTGTTCCATCGGACCTCCACATTTTTTAACAATTGAATCAACTAATTCTTCTAATTTAGCTCTTGTTAAAGTGTTAATGAGGTTTTTAGGACCATCACTTCCCATTGTAATAAATGGTAAGTTAATTTCTGTGGCTAAGGTTGTTGAAAGTTCTATTTTTGCTTTTTCTGCTGCTTCTCTAAGTCTTTGAACCGCTTGGTCATCTTCCATTAAGTCAATACCAGTTCCGTTTTTAAACTCACCAGCTAGATATTTCATTATGGCATTATCCATATCGGTTCCACCTAATTTAGTGTCACCACTTGTGGATTTAACTTCAAATATTCCTCCACCAAACTCCATTATGGTTACATCTAATGTTCCACCACCTAAATCAAAAACTAATATTTCAACTTCTTCGTCTGATTGTTTATCAAGACCATAAGCTAAACTTGCTGCTGTTGGTTCATTAACAAGTCTTACAACATCTAAACCAGCTATTGTACCAGCATCTTTTGTAGCTGTTCTTTGATTATCATCAAAGTAAGCAGGGACTGTAATAACTGCTTTTTTAACTTCTTCACCAAGAAAAGATTCTGCATCTTTTTTGATTTTTTGTAGAATAAAAGCAGATATTTCTTGAGGAGTGTACTCTTTTCCTTGAACCTTAACTTTATAGTCAGTTCCCATACTTCTTTTGATTGCACTAATAGTGTTTTCAGGATTAGTAACTGCTTGTCTTCTTGCAGGTTCCCCAACTAACCTTTGTCCATCAGCTGTAAAAGCAACATAACTTGGAAACGCCTTACCATATTGACTTGCACCCTCTGCACTTGGTATAACTGTAGGTTTCCCACCAACCAAAACAGATGCTGCTGAATTACTTGTTCCTAAATCGATACCAATAATTTTTTCTTTTTTCATATTTTCTGCCATAGTTATCACCATATTGATTTTATTTCAATAATTTTTGTTATTTTATTTAATAAATGAGCATTTATTCATATAAACTGAATATAAATGTATTAAGAGCCTATAATGATATTAATTTGATTAATGAGAGAATAGGACTATTTTTCTTCTTTTTTAGGCTTTTTACAGACTTTGACTTTAGAATATTTAATAACTTTATCCTTTAAAGTGTATCCTTTCATTAATTCTTTAATGATTATTCCATCCTCGTAATCATTATTATCTTCTTTCATAAGAGCTTCATGCTTAAATGGATCAAATTTTACACCTTTTGCCTCAATTCCTTTAAGACCTTCTTTTTCAAGGACATTTTTTAATTTTGAGTATATTAATCCAACACCTTCTTTAAGTTCATCCATAGTTTTAGATTGTTTTAAAGCTCTTTCAAGGTCTTCATAACTATCAAGAATATTCATTATTAGATTTTCATTAGCAAAATTAATAATATTTTGGTTATGTTTTTCATTTTGCTTTTTAAAGTTTTCAAAATCAGCTTGAAGCCTAAGATAACGAGAATTTTGTTCTTCTAATTCTACATCCTTTTTAGCAAGATTTTCATTTGCATTAGTTAAATTTTTATCCTTTAAATCCAATTTTTCTTCTGCTTCGGTTAAATTTTTGTCTTTATCCTTTAAATCAGATTTTAATTGGCCTAATTCTTCTTTTAATTTTCTTAATTTATTATCATTAGCCATCACATCACCTTCAAAGTTTAATATAAATAACAGGAGAGATTCTTAAATTCATAATACCAATTTGAAAAGTTACTTTTAAATAAATATCCCAGAAAAATTTCAGATTTTGAGATAATAAATTGAATTAGATTCAAAATTTTATACCAGGTTATATATTAATAAAAACACAAAATAACCAAATAATAATCTAATTATCAGATTATATTCAATTATTTATTCTGTATATCAAATTTAAATCTTTAAAATATTTTATTTAATTAAACCCGTACTTTAAATACATTGGAAAATATTAAAGTAACAAAAAGTAATCTTTCCTAATATATTATAGTAACTTTATGTTATATAAAGGTTTCGATTTTAGTAACTTAAAGTAAATAAAAAATAATACTTATATCAAAAATATTATTATACTCAGATAAGACATTTATAATAGAGGATTTCTTTTAACTTAATCTTTTTTATTTTTTTATTACTTTTTTATTAATCTTTATTAGTTGTGTATTATTTATTTTTGTTTTGAGGATTGTCTTTCTTGTATTGTTTGT
>JAISZW010000179.1 GCA_031284445.1 Candidatus Methanovirga basalitermitum
ATACTTGTGAAAATAGGCATTCATTACTTAAACCATTTTTAAAAATTTTTAGAGGAGTGTCTAAGAAATATTTAAACGGTTATGTTATGATTTATCAGCATTTTATTAATTACAAAGAAAATGCACCAGATAAAATACTCCAAACCATAATGAAAAAACGAACTATATCAGGTGCATGAGCGAAATATATATATATATATATATATTGGCTATGTTTTTAATAGCTGTGATGGTTATTAGTTGTGTTGGTGCAGTATCAGCTCGTAGTTCTAGTGATATTGAATATGGTAAAATGATTTTCAACAGCTTTTCTAATTATATGGGTTATATATCTATTGAGTCTGTTAAAAGTAATGGTTATTATGAATTTTGGTATGTAACTAATGCTAATTCCAGAATTAAAAAATGGATTTCAGACTATCCGAAGATAGCTAATAATGTTGGAGAACATCATATTCAAGCCTGTTTTGAGGCTGTTGGATGGCATAAGTATACTACTGATATTTTCATAGCTGATGATATTGATTGGGCTAAAGGTGTTTACTTAGAAGGTAATACTTATGGCAAACCTAGTGATGCATCGTTGCATGTTTTGTATTATGATTTACATGGTATTTATCAAGATAGAAAAGTAACTTAAATATATTAATTTATTGGTTTTGGTTTGTCGTGGAAGAGAAAGATCTGACTTTAAGTTATTTAATCTGAAAAATTCCATTATTATGTCATTTTTAATAAAAATAGGTGCCTGTGAAAACAGCATGATTTTTTTGGAGATTGAAAATTTTGTTTTTTTTTTACTCAGAAAAATTATTTTAGGTAGTGACCCTTTTAACTACTGATGTTTTTGTGTATATGGAATGTTAATAGTTTTTTTAAAGACCATATATTGGTCAGTTTCTTGCAGAGATCATTGGTATCCTATTTTATCATATTTTCTCTAGACTTTGCCTTATGATTAAAATTAAGTTTTTTAAGAAGGATATGGTCTATTGAGGATTATGTGTTACCATTTGTAAAAGTTAGATGATATTGTAAACTATTCGTCTTCTTTTAGAGAGAGATATTGTTTTCATTGTCTTCTCTTGTTTTCTTGTCTTAAGTTTTTTTTGCTCGTTTTGATGGAGGTTTGAGAACTGTTAATCTTATCTGGATTTTCATTATACTATCTTTTAAAGTATTGACTAATTTTTGACCTTCTCTTTTTTTTATTACTTGTATATATTTTAATTTTTTCATAGGTGATTGAGATGTGTTTTGGGTCTTCCTATTAACTATGTTTTAAAACTCAACAGTATAAATACTGTATATAGTTGCTGAGTTTAAAATGAATTGAAGATTCATGCAATTAAAACCATAAATAGGAAATTGATATGGCTATTGATTATGTTAATATTCCTTATTATGGTGAAAGAAAACAATGTTGATACAATTAAAACCCACCTAAACAGGGAACTATTCGATTTTATGCTTATGCTTCAACATATGTAATATTAAGAAAATAAACGATTACACATTAGCTGAAATTATATTCACAGGAGAAACTTTAAAAGATACAGTATGATTTCATAGTAAAAGAAATCGAAGCCATTGGGTTTAAAATTAAAACACTTTTCCTTTAATAGAGAGTTTTACACTATAGATGTGATAAATTATCTTTAAAACAGGAGAACATCTTTTATCATGCCTTGTGTGAAAAGAGGATCCTGTGGGGGAATATGAAACCTATTAACTGGAAAAAAGTTATTCTAAAGAGTATTACTATGCGTTTAAGGGATAATGAAGCTACATTTCAATTTAATATAGTTGTTAAATACTCTAAAGGAAAATACAATCGAAATGGAATAGAACACTTTGTATATGCAGTATATGATGTGGATATCCCTTTAAAAAACACGTTTAAGGAGTATAGAAAATGTTTTGGATATAGAATCCAGTTACAGACTAAAGACAAGCAAGAACACATACCAGCACAAAAAAACCAGAATGAAGGCTTTTATACATAGGATTAGGTCTCCTACTAGTTAATATTTGGATCTACATCCAGCAGACCAGCATACAATGTCAAGGCGGTCGACGGAAAATAACTATGGACATTCAAAACCATGCTAAAGCAAAATCAACAGATCAAAAATTAGGATTCAACAACAAAATAACAATCTAAAAACTAACACTTTCACGGGAAAAGTCATGAAAAGCCTATAAAACTCATGAAACTCATGAAACTCAAGTACTAAATAATCATAAAACAAAACAGGAATCTATAGAACATTGGGAAAAAAACTAATTGATAGAAAAAAGTCAAAAATATGAAACTAAAAACTACTAAAAACCAAAAATATAAAAAACACTTTACGAGCTACTGATTATAATTAAGATTAATAAATTGATAAACATTACCATTATCACTATATTTTTCATGTTTTAATATTAACTTTTTTAATATATTTAATATTTTATGTGATGTCTATTCCTGATAACAAATTTAGCATGTAATTTTGGACACAACCATAATTTTTGCTTAAAACTCACTATATATAGTAAAATCATTGAACATCAATCTAAAGCATTTTTCATTAAGTCGATCTTTACCTTGTTTTGATGTATATGAATTTTCTTTACTACTACTATATAAGTATTGAATTTTAGAATTTTCAGTTAAAAAAAAACCATACAATTCGTACTTTTATATGACATTGATATAATGAACTCTAAATATCTGAAATAAAATAGCAAACACCTTCAATTTTTCCAAAAAACCTATGATACTAAAACCATAATGAAAGAACAAAACATATCAAGTGTGTGAGCGAAAAATATATCTAATTTCTAAAATATAAATTCTCATGTTAAATAAATATAGTTTAGTTGTGATTGATGTGGGAGTAAAAATAAAAGATCTATTGACCATTGATAGTATAAATTTAAAAGATTTAAATGGAAAAACAATAGCTATTGATGCTGCAAATATAATATATCAATTTTTGTCAAGTATTAGGCAAGAAGATGGAAGTCCATTAGTGAATAAAGAAGGAAATACAACTTCTCATCTAAGTGGAATATTGTATAGAACATCTTCAATTGTAGAGAAAGGAATAAAGCCTATCTATGTTTTTGACGGGAAACCATCTCATTTAAAAGAAGAAACAATTTCAAAAAGAAAAAAAATAAAAGAGGAGTCTGAAAAGAAATGGAAAAAGGCATTAGAAGAAGGAGATACTGATACTGCACGTAAATATGCAATACGAACATCAAGAATGTCTACTTATGTTATCGAATCATCGAAAAAGCTATTAGATTTAATGGGTGTTCCTCATGTGCAAGCTTGTGGTGAAGGTGAAGCACAAGCAACATACATGGTAAGAAAAGGTGATGTTTGGGCTGTTGCCTCTCAAGATTATGATTGTTTATTGTTTGGGGCACCAAGGATTGTTAGAAATCTTACATTGAATAGAAAAAGATTAGAGTTCATTGAATTGAAAAAAGTTTTAATTGAACTTGGGTTAAGTAGAAAAGAACTTATTGATGTATCATTAATGATTGGGACAGATTTTAACCCAGGAATTAAGGGTATAGGATCTAAAACTGGTGTTAAAATAATTAAATCACAATCATTAGAGGATTATTTAAAAGAATCAGGAAAAGATTTAGGTAGAAATATTTATCAGTTAAGAGACTTATTTCTTAATCATGATGTAAATGAGAATTATAAAATTAAATGGAAAAATGTTAATGAAGAAAAACTTCTTGAATTTATGTGTGATGAAAATGGCTTCTCAATGGATCGTATTTCAACAGCTATTAAGAAAATGAAGAAATCAAAAACAATTCAAAGAAGTTTAGAAGATTGGTTTTAGATTATTTTTCTGGGTAGGTTTTGATGAACCAATAGAGGTTCGCAATCCCCTTACTTTAGTGATGGGTTAGAAAGGTGTTTATACTTAGTTGTTACATACTAAGTATATGGATTTAGAAAGTACAACCAATGGTGTTTATTCTTTAAACTTTCATCTTATTTTTGTTGTAAAATACGGAAGAAAGATATTAGAAGACCTAATTGATATTACTATTAAAAACTGCTACAAGAAGAGTAGCAGAAGATAATACAATTAATATTAAAGAAATGGAGACAGATAAAGACAATATACATATTATTATTTAGTTGCAAGCCAACTATTAATATAATTAAATTTATTAAAGAAGTTAAAGGTAAAAGCAGTAGAGCTTTAAAGATTAAAATATCCAAATTTTAATGAAAAAGTCCATAAAGATTATTTATGGGGTCCAAGTTACTTTTTTTTTATGTACAACTGGAGGTGTTACAATTGAGATTATCGAACAATACATTAAAAATCAAGGGAATTAGAAGAACTTTAAATAGTACAATCATTAAAACATACAATGGATAATTCATTAGAGTTTAGATTACTTATTGAAGTTTATTAATTTATATAAATTCTCATTAAAGGTGTTGTTTTTGAAGGAAAATAATAAAGATATTGGAAATAGAATAAAAGAGCTTAGAGAGATATTAGATATTAGTTCAGAAGAATTATCTAATGGACTAAAAATTTCTAAGGAAAAATATCTTGCTTATGAAAATGGTGAAAGAGATATTCCTGCAAGTATATTATATGAAATAGCTCAAAGATTCAATGTAGATATGGGTTTATTAATTACTGGTGAAGATACAAAAATGCATATTTTTACAATTACTCGCAGAGGAGAGGGAACTTCTGTTGATAGGAGAAAACAATATTGCTATGAAAATCTGGCTTCTAAATTCATACATAAAAAAGTTGAACCATTCATTGTTACAGTTGACCCTTCAAAGTATGATAATAAACCAAGTGAAAGCACTCATTTAGGTCAAGAATTTAACTACATTTTAGAAGGTTCTTTAATGATATGTATTAACGACAACGAGATTATTCTAAATAAGGGTGATTCAATATTTTTTGATTCTAAGTATCTTCACTATATGAAAGCATTGAACAATGAAATAGCTAAATTCTTAGCTATTATCATATAAAATAGCTATTAAGGCATGGTTTTTATGGTATCTTTATTAAAAGATTATGTTAACAGAGTCGATTATGAATCCTATGAAGATTTTAAAAAGAACTTTAAATTTAAAATTCCAGAGAATTTTAACTTTGGATTCGATATAGTGGATAGGTATGGTGATGAACATCCTAATAAACTTGCTCTTCTTTGGGTTAATGATTTTAATCAAGAGAAAAGATTTACTTTTAATGATATGAAAAAATATTCCAATAAAGCTGCCAACTTTTTTAAAAGTTTAGGTATTGAAAAGGGAGATACAGTTTTATTAACCTTAAAAAATAGATATGAGTTTTGGTTTTCAATTATTGCATTACATAAAATTGGAGCTATTCCAGTACCTGCTACCCACATGCTAAAGGCAAAAGACATTATATACAGAATAGAAAAAGCGAATATTAAAGGAATTATATCCATTGATGAGAATTACTTAATTAAGGAGTATGTGAAAGCTGAAAAAAGAATTGATAAGGATCTTATTAAAATCACTATTGGAGATAAAACCCATGAAAATTGGCTTAACTTTAATGATAACATTCAAAATTTTGGTGATGAATTTGAAAGACCAACTGGAGTTGATAAAACATATAATAATGATATAATGATACTTTATTTCTCATCAGGTACATCAGGACAACCTAAAATAGTTAAACACGATTTTACATACCCTATAGCTCATATTATAACATCTAAATACTGGCATGATGCAGTTGAGGATGGACTCCATTATACATCAGCAGATACTGGTTGGATGAAAGCTGTTTGGGGTGGATTATATGGACAATGGATCGTTGGAACAGGTGTTTTTATCTATGACTACGATAGATTTGATCCTATTAACTTAATCGAAAAAATTGAAAAATACAAAATAAATACTTTCTGTGCTCCACCTACGATATACAGATTTTTAATAAAAGAAAACCTTTCAAAACATGATTTTTCCAATCTAAAAAATCTTACAACGGCTGGTGAGCCATTAAACCCAGAAGTATTCAATAAAGTATATGATATTTTTGGTTTAAAGCTAAAAGAAGGATTTGGACAGACAGAAACAGTGATTAGTATAGCCAACTTTGTCTGGATGGAACCTAAACCAGGTTCAATGGGTAAAATATCCCCATGTTATAATGTAAAGCTATTAAAAGATGGAAATAATGTTGATGTTGGAGATGAAGGTGAACTATCCATTAAAACAGATAATGTTCAAGCAGGTCTATTTAGTGGATACCATAAAGATGAAAAGAAAACTATTGATGTATGGTATGATGGATTCTACCATAGTGGAGATACTGCTTGGAAAGATGAAGATGGATATTTATGGTTTGTTGGAAGAAACGATGATATAATTAAGAGTTCAGGATATCGTATAGGTCCTTTTGAAGTAGAAAGTGCATTAATTTCTCATCCAGCTGTTTTAGAATGTGCAATTACAGGAGTTCCAGATGATGTAAGAGGACAGATCGTTAAGGCAACCATAGTTCTTAGTAAAGGTCACATTCAATCCGAAGGACTTAAGAAAGAGATACAAAATCATGTTAAAACTATTACAGCACCTTATAAGTATCCTCGTTTAATTAAATTCGTTGATGAACTTCCCAAAACAATTAGTGGAAAAATAAGAAGAGTTCAAATCCGAGACCATGATGCCAAAAAATAAAATATTATTTGTTAATAGATATCATCGTGATAAAAATGTCATTCTGTTTAGAAACATACCTTCAACAATCTGATGACTATGAAATATTCATCACAAGATCTGGATTTAAAGATTGTGCTAAAATTATAGAAGAAAAAGCAGATAAAATTCTTTATATAAATCCAGGTGACAAAGTATTAGGTGCAAGAATTATAGGCATTCCCCCTATTCCAATTGGAGTAAACTCAAAAAAAAGAACAATAATTATTCCATACACTAAACCCTGCCATGGTACATCAGTTATTGAACTTCCAGTTAAAGAAGAAGAAATTAATAATATTAAAAAAATAGCTATTAAAGAAAAATAACTTAAATACAACTGCTAAAAAGTAAAGGGGAATATTAATGATAAGTACAGTAGTTGGAAGCTATCCTTCAAATAAACAAGCACCTAATAACTTAAAAAATAGAATATTAAATTCTGTTAGTTTATATGACGAATATAAAATAGCTATTGAAGATGCTGTAAATGAGCAGACAAAAGCAGGAATAGATATTATCTCTGATGGACAAGTAAGAGATAACATGATTAAAATATGTGCAAAAAACATTATTGGTTATGAATTTGAAGGAAATGTATGCAAAATAACTTCTAAACTTAGAAGTAAAAACTTAACAAACTATGCAAATGATTTAAAATATGCTTTAAAGGTTATGAATAGAAAATTAGATGAATTGGATATATCAAAAAAAGAAAGAAAAAACAAAGGCATTAAAGGAATAATAACTGGTCCAAACACAATGATTCATTCCTCAACATTAGAAAACAATATCTATAAAACAAAAGAAGAATCCATTTTAGATCTATCCGAAGCTTTAAAATTTGAAGTAAAGTCTCTTGAGAAAGCTGGTGCGAAAATAATTCAAATTGATGAACCATTCCTATCAACAGGTATAGTTAATATGGAAATAGCTAAAGAATCAATTGATATAATTTCAAAATCAACATCTATTCCTCTTGCAATGCATAGCTGCGGAATCATATATGATATAATACCTGATCTACTTGAATTTAATGTTGATATTCTTGATTTTGAATTTGCAGGAAATAATAAGAACATTAACATATTTAAGGATTATGGTGATAATTTAGGCAGATTAGGTTTAGGTTGTATTGATACTAAAAAGACAAGCATTGAAACAACCAAAGAAATAAGCAATATAATTAAGAATGGTTTAGATGTTTTAGATCCAAAAAATCTCTTCATTGATCCTGATTGTGGAATGAGAGTACTTCCAAGAGATATTGCATTTTCTAAGTTGAAACAAATGGTTAAAGCAATGAAATCATTAGAAAATGATAACTCGTGAAATTTACTGACATGCCATAAATTATAACGATCTGACTTACTGACCATACCATGAATTATACATTCTGAAGTAGTTGGAGTTATAGAAACTCCTACTGCCTTGATTTATATATAAAAAATCAACTATTGTATATTTTTATCATAGACACAAAAAGAATACTATGGATATAAACTCGTTTTATCCATAGATGAACTTTTTCCATTATTTCATCAATCATTATAAGATGAAACAATAACACCCACAACTTCCCGTTGTGTAAGTTCATTTTTTTTTGCTAAATTAGCTACAAAAATCTTTTCAGATTTGTAAGCATTCAAAATTGTAATATCTTTGATGCTACATTTTGAAACATTTTCTATTACATTGATATCTTTTGTAATAAATTGAGCTACCATTGCCTCAAAAGTATCTGCTATGTATTCTTCCCTTGAATTAGCTATTGATTTAACAACTTTTTTAGACTTCTTGCAACATGACAATGGTCCATATTCATATTTTTTATAATATACGATCATCTAACCCCCTATTATCTTCTAAAATAATTAATAACAATTACTTCATTATATATATTATTTCAACATTATATATATTATTTCAACATTATATATATTATTTCAACATTATATATATTATTTCAACATTATATATATTATTTCAACATTATATATATTATTTC
>JAISZW010000246.1 GCA_031284445.1 Candidatus Methanovirga basalitermitum
TGTCTATTTTAGAGTTAAAATTTCTTATTTTTCTAGAATTCAGGAAAAATCGTTAAAACTCACAATTTTAAATGTAAACGAGATCTTCAACAATCGATCCCCCATTGATTTTTGACACACAGCCTCATTCCTTATTGATCCACCTTAAGTTAATACAAATATTTTCATTTATAAAAGCATTATTGATGTTTGATCGTATAAATATTACTTGTATAATAACGATAGTAGTCTGGTATTATTAGCCTACTTATATTTTCTAATTTATATCCATCATAAACTAAGGTTTTGTTAATATTATTGCCTTTGTTAGGATTTACTCCAATACCCATATCATAAAGTAGTACATTTCCATTTCTCGATGCTTCTTCACCATCTGAAATTGTTGGATTGGTATTTTTCCATATGATTAGCTTCCCATGATAATAATATTTGATGAAGTACTCAGTCCAAGGATAAATGAGAAATACTACTGTATCATTTTTGTCTATTTGATTTAAATTATTTTCAAATTCTATAATTGATTCACTATAATAATGTTTAAAGTCTATAAATGTAACAGCATGAGAAAACCCAACTAATAAGAGAACTATCAAAATTGGAGTGAAAATTTTCTTTTTGGAGTAAGTTTTACATAACAAAACTGCGAAAGACAACCATAAACAACCTAACATTGGAGTAATATACCTTGATTCAAACATGGGTTTAATTGAAAGAGAGAATAGAATCGCGAAAAGTATTGTGGAAGATATAACAAAAATACCTCCCCATTCAATAAGTGTAAAGGAACTTCTTTCTCCTTTCTTTCTTTTATATACGTGGAAAATAAACAATAAGACTGTTGCGATGAATAATAATACTCCAAATATTTCAAATGATGTTGCTAATGATCGATTTAAAAGATATTTAAATTCATATATATCTTTTATAGGAGAAAATATAAATGCAATTATTGGAAGTATATCTTTGATGGTAGGTTGAATCCATTGAGAGGTTGCAAAGTATTTGGAACAACTAATAAACAAATAAATCCAAGGTGTATATGATAGTACTGTAGTTATTGCTGACAATATCCATGTTTTTATCAATCTTCTATTTTTTGAGAGCATATAATAATATAAAAGTAGTAGATATATAAAGCCAATAGCTATCATGGCATAATAGTGTGTATAGGTTGCAAATATACTAAATAATGTAAAAATAATCCAATTTTTTTTATTAGGTTTCTTGGTAATCATGTAACAGTAGTAAAAACTTAGGGTTACAAATAGTATTGACAAAGAATACATTCGAGCTTCGATGCTGTAAAACATCATTCTTGGCATTGTAACAATACAAAATGTAAAAATGCCTGAGATTAACCATCCAAAATCTTTTTTTATCTTTGTTAAACTGAAACATATTAATAAAATCAGAGGAACAAGTGAAAAAAGTTTACCATCAATGATATTAAAGCTATTTTCTGGTGAAAAAAGATCCATGATGAATTTTAGGATAATGTAATATAAAGGAGGATGGACATCTCCTGCAGTACTTAATACAACATCTTTAAAAGACATGCTTATTAAATGAAAGGTGTATCCTTCATCTGCAGATAGTGCATTGTTTAGTCCTAAAGATACCATCACAATTAACAAAATTATAGCTAAAACATATAATCCAATGCCAACAAGCTCTTCAGTCTTGAATTTCTCTGCTAAAGTATTCATGTGGATCGTTATTTTGTTTTAAAAGTAGTGATATATGAGTTAGGTATTGATTTTTTTAATTAATTCTTTAGATTTTGAAATAGCTATACTGACAGCTTTAAGAATGTTTTCTTTAAGGAGGGCTTTATCTCCACCTTTCTGCATAGCACATATTTGCCCAGATTCTGTAACACCAATTGATAATCTTCCATCTGAAATAGCTTCTTCTTCTAAGGAAGGATCAAGAACCATTTTATCTCCAATTTTAACAAAAGTTGACATAACGACTTTATTTTTTAAAATTAGTTCTTCTTTGATTTCAGCATCGATAATCGCTTCATCATCGTTTAATGTAACTTTTGGGATTTTTGTATTTAAAAGGGCAGAGATAGTAGCTAAAACTGCGGTATCAAATAGGTTGCCATCGTAATCAATAATATGTAAGTCTATAAAAATCATCCAAACTTTTTTACCTTTTTTTATACATAATTTTTCCAAATCAATCATTTCACTTTCACGAATAGCTCTATCTACCACTCTTGCAAGTTCAACAGAGTCTTCATTTGGTGGACCTGGTTCAAAACTTGGATCTGCCATAGGTAAAACTTCAGCATTGGTCATTAAAACTCCTAAATTAGGAGTGTCTGGGAATGGTTCACCAATAGAAATTTTAATACCCGCTATAACCTGAGTATATCCTATTTTAGCTCTTGCAGATCCTTCAGCTTTAGAAATAACATTTGTTTCAATTTTAATGTTTCTATATTGATCAAGAGTTCTTCCATCCACTCTATCTCCATTATTAACAATTTCAGTAATGCTTTTTTTTGTGATTTCAGGTATAATATTCATAATGATTCCTCATATTTCCTTTTAAGAGCATTTCTTTGAATTTTGCTAATTTCATGACATCCATTAATAGCTAAATCTATTGCTTTTTCAAATTCATATTCAGTTAAACTTCCATCAGTTTGTAATAGAGTTATTTCATTAGTTCGTGGCATAATAGCTATAGGAACATCAGCTTGTCCTTCTTTATCCTCTTTTTCTGATAAATCTAAGACTATTTCATCATTTACTTTACCTGCAGCACATCCTACAACTATGTCTTTCATTGGAATTCCAGCATCGGCTAATGCAACAGCTGCTGCAGTAATTCCTGCACATCTGGTCCCACCTTCTGCTTCAATCACTTCTATGGAAACATCTATCATTGAATTTGGGAAACTTTTTAGTAGTAAAGATGGTCTTAATGCTTCTGCAGTTATCTTTGAGATTTCTATTGACCTTCTATCTGGACCTGGTCTTTTTCTATCATCCACAGAAAATGGAGCCATATTGTATCTACATCTAATAACTCCAGTATTTGGTCTTAGTAAACGTTTGATAAAAGATTCTCTTGGACCGTAAACAGCTACTAAAATTTTATTTCCACCTAATTCTAAATAAGCTGAACCATCAGCTCTTTTTAATATTCCCGATTCTATTTTTAAAGACCTTAATTCATCAAATGATCTTCCATCTTCCCTATTATCATTACTATCTTTGATGATAAAAATCACCTCTAACTAAAACTATCCATTAAATTTTACTAAGTTGTTGCAATGCTGTCAACTTAAGAAAATTATTTTTTTAACAATGTGTCTCAAAAATATGAAAAATCAACGGAATCCCCATAGAGATTCAACAGGATATACCATCAGATTTCATATTTTTTCCAAAAGTACATCCAAATTAAAAATTAATCATTAAAATAAAGATAAATGATTCTTTAAATTAAAAAATAAGTGATTTCCAAAGAATTAAAAAAATGTGATTTT
>JAISZW010000262.1 GCA_031284445.1 Candidatus Methanovirga basalitermitum
GAAAATATGATAAAATGGACACCAATGATGTCTGCAAGGAACTGACCATATATGGCCTTTAAAAGAACTATTAACATTCCATATACACAAAAACATTAGTAGTTAAAAGGGTCACTACCTAATATTTTTCATAAGATAAAATACATAAATTAATTTTTTAGAAATACTGTAGAATGGAGAAAAATAAATGAATAAAAAATATATAGCAGGTATTATTGGTATTATAATATTAATTGGAATAATATTTATGCTTTTAAGTGGAAGTGGAGTAAAAAGGAATTCTGATGAATTAGTAGTAGCAGTAGGAACACATGGAGGGGAACCTAAAACTGGATTTGATCCAATACTTGGATGGAACTATTATGCTGAACCATTAATACAAAGCACATTATTCAAAAGAGATAATCAAATGAATCTCAACAACGATTTAGCCAAAAGCTACACTTTAAACCCTGATGGATTAAAATATTATGTGACAATTAGAGATGATGTGAAATTTAGTGATAATTCAAGTTTAACAGCTGAAGATGTTGCATTTACATACAATAAGTTAAAAGAAGTAGGAGCATCTGAAATGGATTTAAGTAGTATGAACTCTTCAAATGCCATAAACAATACAACTGTTGAGTTTAAATTAAACAATCCAGACTCTACATTCATCAACAAAATGTGCTATATAGGAATCGTTCCAGGATCAAAATATGATAACCAAACCTATGGAAAAAACCCTATTGGTTCAGGACCATATAAATTAATCCAATGGGACAAAGGACAACAAGTTATTTTTGAATTAAATAATAATTACTATGGTAAAAAACCAGAATTTAAAAAATTGACTATGATATTTTCAAATGGAGATGCAGCATTTGCTTCTGCTAAAAAAGGAGAAGTTGACATTGCTGAAGTACCTTTATCTCTTACAAAAGAAGAAGTAAACAATATGGTCATGACCATAATACCTTCAATAGATACAAGGGGAATATCATTACCTTACATTCCAAACAATGGAACAAAAACTTCAGAAGGACGTGCATTAGGAAATAATGTAACTTCAGACATTTCGATTAGAAAAGCCTTAAACTATGGGATAAATAGACAAACAATTATAGACGGTCCATTAAATGGACATGGTTCAAAATCATTCGATGGTGTAACTTCACAATTACCATGGTACAATCCTGATGCAAATATTGAAGATGGGAAAATTGATGAAGCTAAACAAATTCTTGAGGATGGGGATTGGAAAATTGGAAATGATGGAATAAGAGAAAAAAATGGTTTAAGAGCATCTTTTGAACTTTATTATCGTTCAAGCGACCAAGATAGACAGACATTATCTCTTAGTGTATCAGAAGAAGCTAAAAAATTAGGCATCGAAATAAAACCTGTTGGTAAAAGTCAGGATGATATTGATAACTTTAAAAATAGTCAAGCTGTTATTTGGGGATGGGGTAGTATAGATCCAACCATTATTTCCAATTTATATAGTAGTAAATTAGTTGGACATGTCTATTATAATCCATCAGGATACAATAACTCCAAAGTAGATAACTACATTGAAGAAGCAACCAATAGTTTAGATATTAACAATTCATACAACATTTGGAAAAAAGTTTCTTGGGATGGCAATACTGGAATTTCACCTAAAGGTGATGCAGCATGGTTATGGTTAGTAACAATGGACTATTCTTACTTTGTTGACAATAATCTTAATATATCACCCCAAACTACCACAATACAACCTCATGGAGGGGATATTTTTGGAAATATATATGAATGGAAAAGAATAAAAAAACCATGAATAGAAAAACACATATCATAAAAGTACACTACCCTATTTTGTGGCTATCTCAAAAATTTGGGTGATAGACCTCAAAATCATCATTACTAAGAAATGTAAAGTTTTTACCTTTTGTGTATGTTAAATTAGTCAAATGTATCTATAGAACAGGATTTAAATTTCCAATGACCTCACCTTTATTAGTAACATGAATAGTATCTTCAATCCTTACTCCAAATCTTTCTTTAAGATAAATTCCAGGTTCAATTGTAATAATCATATCTTTTTCTATAGTTGTTTCATTATTAAATGCTATAATTGGATTTTCATGAATATCTAATCCTAAACTATGACCTGTTGAATGTATAAAATTTTCACCATAGCCATGTTCAGTTATTATATCTCTTGCTATTTTATCCAGTTCATTAGATTTTATTCCTGGCTTTATAGCCTTGATTGTTTTGGTGTATGCTTCAAGAACTATATCGAAAATTTCTTCTTCTTTTTTGTTGTATATTATTGTTCTTGTTGTATCAGAGCAGTATCTGTGATATTTAGCTCCCCAATCCACTAAAATAGGATAATCTATTTTGTTATTGCCTGGAATTGAATGAGGTAAACTTGTACTTGAACCAGAAGTGAATATTGTATCAAATGATTCACTTTCAGCACCATTGTCTCTTAAACTTTGACCTAACTTGTAAGCCATTGTTAGTTCACTAAATTTTTTGGTTTCAACATCATCAATCAGTTCAATGAACGATTTGTGTGCAATTTCGGTCGCTTTTTTTATTTTAGCTATTTCATCTGATGTTTTAATCATCCTTTCTTTTTCTAATAAATCACTAATTGTTAATTCATATTCTCCAGATATTTTTTGATAGGTTTCAATATCTAATGTTTTTTCAATAGCTATTTTTTCATGATTTTCTTTTTTTAGGATCTCTTTTAAGTCTTTTAAAGATTTAAAAGTTTTAACTTCTATATCTGAAGTAGCTTCAGCAAGTTCTAAATCCATAGATCTTGTATAAATAATAGGGTCTTCTTTAAGTAAACAAATTGCAAAGGCTGTTGGAAAGTAATTAGAAATGTAACCCATGTTGTTCATGTCTTTGATTATCATTCCATCAAAATCTTTTTGATAAAGATGTTCTACAATAGTTTTAAGTTTTTTCTCATTCATAAAAATCATTCTCCATAAACAATTATATTACAATATTTTTTCATGAATCATTTATAATTTTATTTACTTTTTCTCGTAATAATTTTTCATCCGACAATTTTGCTTCATGATCTGGTTTAAATTTTCTTGTTTTTAATTCAAATGCTGTTAAATATTGTAATTCTCGATTAAAAATAGTAGAAATTCTGTATTCTTCATCAATAAACAAGAAGTCACTACATTGTTCTGAATTGCTTATCAATCTATCAAATCCATCATTCTTCATCAATAAACAAGAAGTCACTACCTAATTTTTTTTAATAAATGCTTTCTGAAGTTGATTTTCAGTTGGATTTTCTAAATCAAGGAATTCTAAAACATAAATGCTTTTAACATAGTATTGAGGATTATTTATATTTCTCCTTTTTAGACAAACTGTTTAAATAAGAGACTTATCAGCTATTTTTCTTTATTAGCTATTTTAGCAACTTTTCATTCTTAAAAACATATGGAAGGGGAGAGAGATGATTGATTATTTAAAATTCAAATTTTTTGTTTAAAACTAATTCAACAAATAGTTTTTTATGAAAATATGCTTTTATTATAACTTATTAATGCTTTAAATTGTATTTAAAAAGAAAATATTTATATCCTATTGTGAACAATTGTTAATTGTAATGTTTGATATGATGTTTTTCAATTATGATTAAAGTTATAAGAAAAGGCGATCATGGAAAAACTCGACTTATATTTAGTTATTTACTGTCATCTATGATTTTTAGTGAGTGAATACTAGGTTATAAGAGTTATCACAAATGTTACTTAACTAAAAATGTCTAGAAACTTTGTAAATACTTCTAAAATGAAGTACAGTTGTTGAATTTAGGAAATTTGTTAAATAATCCACATTTTTTTAATAAAAAAGAAAGAGGTTCTATCATCTATTGTATAGGGTGTTAGAAATTAGATAAATTTACAAGCATTATCCGTGTTTATTTCATACCATAATATATTTCAAATATCTTGAAATCTGAAAGTACAAATTTAAAACAAACAATTACAAAATAAAATGGCTTTCTAAATCGAAAAACTTAAATACCAGCGTTTTCATATAGTATATTCATGATAAAATGAAGATGCTGCCTTTCACGGATAAAGAAAACTCTAAATGATAATTTGTTGGACTGAGAAAAGATTTCAGATTTAAAGGAAAGTTAGACTATAATCAACTGTATGAAGTTTTTTCAAGATTTAACGATTTTTAAATACTTAATTTCATGATTAAAAGATTAAATAAGGAGTTTAAAGTTAAAACAAGAACTAAGGACGGTGATCATTGATTCAACTAATATCCAGTTTAATATAAATCCAAAACTTTAGAAAAGTTTGAGAAAATCGAAGATTTTCCTAAATTTTTCTTGTCAGCGAATTAAAAATTCGCTCAATTAAGCAAGTTAAGTTTTGATTCAAATAGTAAGCTATTTTAAAATTTTTTGATCAAACTTTTCTTTCGAATGAAATGAGAGAGTTAGGAAGCGAAGATTCCGTTTATTTCCAAAGGAAATTTAGAAGAATTTATGATTTTTTGTTTTAAAAGTTTGAGTATAAAGTCATTCATTTAATTTATCCTAAGTGAAACACAAAAAAGAGAAGATACTAAGCAGATTTTTCCTATCCGTTAGAGTGTGGTAGTGTACTTTTATCTTACTTAAGTTTTATATGGTAGTTATGCTCATAGATATATGTATGAAAAAGTTGAGATGTTTATTTATGGGTAAACGTGGTCCTAAATCAAGTTTTGTGAATGTTGTTTGTCCAATATAATGATTGTAAAAGATTATGGTAAGATTAAAAACGGTAATGTGGTAGGTAATGGTACTTATAAAAACAAAAATGGTACTCTTTAAATATGTTTGTAGAACATGCTCTAAAAGCTTTACATCAAATGCAAACACAATATTGCATAACTTAAGAACCAAAGGTGTTGACGAAAAGAGATTGTTTTTCTTCTTAAAAATGCTTTTAAAA
>JAISZW010000263.1 GCA_031284445.1 Candidatus Methanovirga basalitermitum
GTGTTAACTGTATTTTTCAAGTATGAGTTTTGTGTGGATGATACTTTTAGTAAAGTAAAGGTTTATGATCATTTTCGATTTTTTTCAAAAATCGAAAAAAACTCCACACTTTTTTACACTCTCGATAATGCTAAACATAGTACACATATTGAAACAATTATTAGATCTTTTTTATGGATTTTATATTTTATAAAAGCTAAGTTTAAGAACAAACATATTGTAAAAGAGATAATGCAAGATTTAAACTATCAGCTGAAACTGAAGATGCCACATAAAGTGACATTGGCATTAAAGAAATTAACAAAAACATATATTTGCCAATAGAAAGAATTTTAATTCCAAAATAAACAATGATTGAATATATTAATAAATTAATCAAACGACCGATATACATTAAAACCAAAGGCGAACTATTAAACAATTCACCAACCTTAATAACAAAAGCAACACCTAAATAAGGAAGAGGCATATAATTAAAAGTCGCAAGATTATCTATTGTTTCAATATCAGCACTATTTAAAGGATGATTGAAATCATTATAATTCTTATTTCTAAAATTTTTAATTGTTGATGGTTCCCATGGTGTGAAGTGATAAATGTTATCAAAACTTTTTGGAATATCAATTACAGGAGTTTCACGGATAATATGTCCTTGACTTACATCATAAGCCTTAAAAAAATGCCACATTTCATCCGAAGCTACAAAAGGAGGATTGATCACGGCAAATACAGATCCAAAAATCAGACAAAAAACTATAAAAGCTGTTTCCACTTTAATATCATTAATTTTCTTAATAAAATCATCCATACCTTAGCACAACATCTGTAAAACTATTAGCTATTCCTATAAAAGATTTTTTAAAATCATCATCCTTAAGACCACATGCTCTAAGTAAAGGTCTGTATGGAGCTCTTTTAACTCCTTTTTTATATTATCATTCAATTCCCATCAAGTATAAAACTATCAAATATATGGATTTATGTTATCTCATTGTTTTTATTGCTAAACCTGTAAAATTAGTGAAAAAACCATCTATTCCCATACTTTTAGCTTTATTAAATTCATCAACAGTATTTAATGTGTATACATAAGCCAATTTTCCATTGGCTCTGATTTTTTTAACGATCCCATCATTTAATAATGCCTTATCAAAGCATATAATTTCAATCTCATCATCTGAAATATGATCTTCAATAGCAGATACTTCTTCAGCTAAGAACATAGAAACTAAATCAGGTTGTTTTTTAGTAGCCAATTCAATTGCATCGTATTCAAACGATTGAATTATTGTACGGTTGATTAGATCATATTTTCTAATGATTTAAGAAAACTATCAACTTGGGAAGAACCATTTTTAAGTTCTATAACAAAGATGATATTACTACTAGAACAATATCTTTCAAGTACCTCATCTAAAGTGTGCATTGGTTCACCATTTTCTGCATGTAACTTAAAAATCTCTTCATCACTCATATCAGAGTAATTTCTTTCAACATTAGCAATTCTCCCAGCAGAATTATCATGAGATACCCATAGTGTGCCATTTTTTGATGTTTGAAGGTCTTGTTCTATTAAGGTGTTACCTTCATTGATAGCTTTATCATAAGCTTCAAATGTGTGTTCTACTGCTTCACCACTTGCACCTCTATGAGATATTATTGTCATGTTAGGATTAATATGACTTTTTAGATAATAAGCAACTAAACCAGACTTTAATTTCATAAAAAATGGTTTTTTTGAATCAATGAGATAATTGAAAGATAAACAACTAAATATGATAAGAATAATTGTTAATAATAACATGATCTTCTTTTTAATTCTCATATAATGAACTACCTAAATATTTTTTTTTATTTATAGTAATAGACATAATTATTAAAAATGTTCATTAAAAACTTATAAGTAAAAATATGACTTTTTAATAAAATAATTACTTTTATCATCTTTATTTATTAAAATAATTATTATAAACTAAATAACAATTAGAATATTAATTTTAAACAACTGATATCCAAATTTAACAATAATTATTAAACAAATGATTTTTAAAGGTTTTCTCTGGGTACTATATTCATTGTTTTATGTAAAAAATTAGGTATTGAACTATGTAAAAAATTAGGTATTGAACTATAAAAATAAAATAAACGATAAGATGATAATAGATTCAATTTTAAAAAATTTATTCTACATCCATCATTTCACCATAGACAATTTCCATTTCACATCCTTTTTCACCACAACAAAAATGTTGTAAATCGAGTTCAATAATCATCTGTTACACCTCCATTATGTTTATTATTTATGCAAATAATATTTTTATTTTGCATAGAATGTTAATTGTATATAATCAATAATAAATACATACCTATTTATACTTTTTTCAATATTAAATTTTTATAATTAATATTTATAATGGAGATAAGGAATGGATGAGTATATTGATAAGTTTAAAAATTTATTAGATAGAATAAGTTCTGATGTAGATTATAGTGATATTAGAGCTATTAAATCTAACAGTACTAACCTAATCATGAAAGATAGTAAAATTCAGGAAATAAACTCTGGATTAAATATTGGAGCAAGAATTAGAGTTTTGAAAAATGGAGCATGGGGATTTGCATATACGAATGACTTAAATAAACTTGAAGAAATATCTAAAACATCTATTAAACTTGCAAATTCATTATCTGGTGATGTTGAATTGAGTGATGAGATGGTGGTTGAAGATAAAGTTAAGATTAATACTAAAATACCTGTTAGTGATGTATCTATAGAAGATAAAAAAGAATTAATTTCTGAAGCTGATAAATCGGCTAAAGTTAAACATGTTGTAAGCACAACGGTTAGTTACTCTGATGTTGAATCTGAAAAGCTATTTCTAAGTAGTGAGGGGAGTAAAATTAGTATAAATGAAACAATAATAGCCATGTTTTTAAATTCAACAGCTTCATCTGGAGATGTAATACAATTTGGACATGGTAGTATAGGTGGAGTGACAGGCTTTGAAGTTCTTAAAAATGCAGATATTGAAAAATTTGGAAGAAAAATAGGAGAAAATGCTTCAAGACTATTGAAAGCAAAATCATCACCATCTGGAAATTTTACTGTTGTAGCTGACAATGAATTAACTGGTGTTTTAATTCATGAAGCATTAGGTCATGGTGTTGAAGGAGATTTAATACTTCAGAATGATTCTATATTAAAAGGATGTTTAGGTAATGATATTGGCTCTGATTTAGTAAATATCTTTGATGATGCAAGTAGAGTTGATGGTTTTGGTTACTATCCTTACGATGATGAAGGAATAAAAACTAAAATAAACCAACTTGTTAAAAATGGTAAGCTAATTTCTATATTAAATTCAAGAGAGACAGGGTTTAAATTAGATATGAAATCATCAGGAAATGCAAGATCAACACTTAATGAACAGACAATTGTTAGAATGAGTAATACCTATCTTGAACCAGGTGATATGAATTTTGATGAGCTTATAGAAGATGTTAAAGAAGGGATTTATATTAAGGGTTCAAGAGGTGGTCAAGTAGATACAGGAAAAGGAATATTTCAGTTTAGTGGTGTTGAATCTTTTAAAATAGAAAATGGTGAAGTAAAAGATTCTTTAAGAGATGCTTCATTGTCTGGAGATATTTTAAATACATTAAAGGAAATTGATGCTGTTGGGTCTGATTTTAAGCTTAGTGTTGGGTTTTGTGGGAAAGGAGGTCAAACAGTCCCAGTTGGTGATGGAGGTCCACATATAAGAATCAAAAATGCTATCGTTGGAGGAAGTAATTAATATTCAAACTAATTTATTTAAGAGGAGTAATATGAAATATGAGTTTAATGAAGGTAAAAATATCTATGGAGACTTAATCTTTGAGAGTAAGTTTTGGAAGCTATTTTTAGCTCCATCTCAAAGATATTTAGGTACATCTGTTTTAGTCTTAAAAAGAGAAGCCAAAAATTTAAGAGATTTAACACCACGAGAATGGAAAGAGTTTAGTTTAATTGTTAAAGATAGTGAACTTGCAATGAATAGATCTTTTAATCCTGATTTATACAACTGGGCATGTTTTAAAAATGCAGCATATAGAGATGAATCAGGTGAGGTTAAAGCTAAAGTTCATTGGCATATTCATCCAAGATATAAAGATCCAGTAATCTTTGAGGAATTAAAGTTTATAGATCCTGATTTTGGTTATCCTCCAAGACTTGGAAAGAAAACAATTCCAGATGAGCTTAGAGAAAAAATAATCAAACATCTTAGAAAAGCTATTGTGCAATTATATTAAAATGTTTTTAATATTATCTTTAAACAAATTATAATTAGTAATACAATCAATCTCATTTATCGCTGTTTTTAATGTTATAAACATTTTCTTCCAACCTATACCATTTAGTTATCCAAATAATTTTAATTTTTATTGTACTATCTTCAGAAATTAATTTATATCTTGGATTTGAATCAACATATTTTTCTAACAATTCACCAACGATTTTTCCTACTAGTTGTGTCTAATCCAATTTCTGTTCCAGTTAAATAAGAATAAAGTACTCTGTCAAAAATTTGGTTGATAAAATTGTTATATTCAACCACATAACAATTGTTATAAGCAAAAGAATTAATAAAAAGATGTGTGATATTTAATATCTATGATACGACAAAAAATACCACACAATAATGTATATGCTGAAAATATATTTAAAGGTAATGTAAATTTAGAAAACGACATCCTATGGGTTAAACCAGATGTTCCATTTTTTTTGACTCGTGAAATACTAAATTTCCTCAATACAGAAGTTAAAGTTATATATTGGGACGGTGAAGATTTAGCACGTCCAAAATTTGGAAATAAATTAGATAAAAACTCATATAATAAAAGATTAATCAATAAAAATGATTTAATCCACACACAAAAATATAAATACTCAAATAAAAGATGTGATTACTACCAAATAACAAACATAGATCATATAGTTCCAAAGCACTATAATTACGAGATAAAAATTAGAAACGAACCATATACCCATGCCTTAATTGGTTATAACTCTTTTGAAAAGATATCAGAACAAATAATGAATAACTTTAATGCTAAATCATCAAGACAAACCATTTTAAAATTTCATAGAAAAACCGACTCAAACCTAAAAATTAGAAAAAAAAGGTCTTAAATATATGATAAAAATGAATTAAGTGGTGTTTATAGCGATTAAATGAGTTTCCAGAGTAATTAATGGATGAAAAAGCTAAATGTGTGATAATGGATCTTGGAACTACATATTATCTTAAGTGATGAGTATAATACCTACAGAAGACTTAAACTCTGAATTCAATGATAAAACAATTAAAAAGACATTAAAAGATGTTAATGTGAAAAATAGTATCAGATGATCTTATGCCCGATTGTTGATAGTTTAAAAGTATCGTCCACTTTGTAATTTCCACATAAAACAGAACTTAATGCAAGATTTAAACAATCCAGTAAACAAGATAAAACGAAGAATCGAAGATTCTTCTAAATTTTCAAGGCTGAAAATAAAAGAAAAATAAAATTAAATAAACAAATCAAGGAAATAACAGAGAAATTAGCATTTATTTTCAATACTGAAAATAAAAAAAAACAAAAAGAAACTTAAAGAGTTGAAAAAAGATAAAAGGAAAAAAAGAAAAGAAGTTAAAGGAATATGGAAATTATAAAGACAGAATCTTCGGAATTCTTGATTTGTTGGAATGAAAAAAATGCAAAAAGAAGATATAATGCTTTGTTCAATAGTATAAAAGCACTTATCTCCAGTCATAGCAGATTTTGTGAAACGATTAGGTAAAAATTTAGATAGAGGAATTAATTACATGATATATGACTTTTTACCAAATACAAATAATCAAATTGAGTGTTATAATGGTGTAGCATTTCCTAAAAGGAAAAAAAAGATTTATAGGACTGAAAAGAATTTATAGGGCTTCGAGATTTGGTAGGATTAGGTGGATATCAAGAAATAGAAAATCCATTTTTTAGTCATGATGATTATGAGGTCTATCACCAGAATTTTTGACAGAGCTTAACTATTTATTTGTTAATTATATCGGAATTGGATATTAAGTATTTTAATTTAAATACCAATATAAAAATGTACTTTTAGAAAACCGCATGATTAAAGCCTTAAAAAATGGACGATGAGGTTTGTTAATGCTTCGATTTTTGTTAAAAATCTAACACCCTATGAAAGATAAGCATATTGTATCAAAAGGATTATAAAAAAGTTAAAAATAAATTTCAGAACTTAATACTGCATATAGATAAAATTCCCACTAAATTGATGGATTTTATTAATACTAAACTCGAACCCAATTTTGATGGGGTTTGCAAACTTATAAGACATACAATATATAAATGTTTACCAACTACCAATAATGCTTTGGAGAATTACTTTGGTGTTACACTTCCCAGATATTTAAAAAAGACTTATATATTGTAATTAACAGAAAATAGTGGTTTATTGAATAGTTTCTCGGTTTTATTCACTAAAGTATGGATATGCACCTCTTTTAGAAAATGGTGGTTTATCGAGTAATTTCTATGATCAAATCTAAATCATCTAAGTTTAAGAGATCAACCTTTTCACCACTTTCTCCTTGTAACTCTTTTTTTATGTTAAGATGATTGTATGTTATAGTATTTCCTTCAATGTCTACTTCTCCATCACCATCAAGTATTTTAGCTATTTCATCTGTAGGTGTGGAATTTAGATGTTGACTTATCTTTTTTGATTTTCCTTTAAATTCAGGTCCTATTTTATCCATTCTTGGTGTAATTTCAATGATTTTTTCTTTAATATTAGGTTTATTGTTTTTAATTCCTAAATTTTCTATTTTTAAGGTTCCTTTAATATCTTCTTCAAATTGGTTTAAAACACTCAATAGATCATTATTTTCAGAGTAAATATTAACTGTATTTAATTTTTGATTTAAAGGTATTTTAAAGGAAGATTTAAATCGCCTTATATGACTTATTAATTCAATAGCTATATCTCCTTCATTTTTCCATTTTAAATCAGTGATCTTATTGTTTGACTTGAACCATGCATTACTTTTATTATCATCTGTTTCATCCACTAAATAGCTGTATACTTCAGATGTGAAGTGTGGTGTGATTGGAGTAAGCAACTTCAAACTTGTATCTATAACAGTTTTCAGAGTGTATTTAGCTGATAATTTAGATTTAATGCTTTTTTCATCTTGTTTTTCATTGTAAAGCCTGTGTTTAACGGTTTCAATGTATTCGTCACAAAAATCATGCCAAATGAATCTTTGGATTGAACTTATTACATCTAAGAAGTTGTATTCTTCAAATCCATTGGTGACTTTTAGAGTAAGTTTGCTTAACTTAGATAGAATCCATTTATCCAATGGTTTCAATGCAGGTTTATCTTTAATATCCTCATTTATATGTAAACTGATGAATCTAAATGCATTCCAAAATTTTCTTAAGAATTTATAACCATACTTAATGTCTTTCCATTCGAAAAGTAAATCTGATCCAGGTGAGCTATTTGCAGCCCAAATCCTGAGTGAATCTGCCCCATATTTATCTATGACTTCATCTGGAGATATTACATTATCACGAGATTTACTCATTTTATATCCATCTTCACCAAATACCATACCATTAACTTCAATATTCTTAAATGGTTTAATACCTGTTAATGATTTAGTTCTAAGAATTGTATAAAATGCCCATGTCCTAATTATATCATGACCTTGTGGACGTAAATCAGCTGGAAAACAGTTAGTATAGTTTAGATTTGGCCAGCCAGCATTCCAAAGAGGAGATATAGAACTATCCATCCAAGTATCTAAAACATCTTCTTCTCCTCTAAAACTGGTAGAACCACATTCACAAATATAATTTATCTTTTCCCCATTTTTATCAATAGCTATTGGGTTTGATTGAGTTGGATCAACAGGTAACTCATCTTCTATGGCAACATGAACCCTTCCACATTTTTCACAGAACCAAACTGGAATGGGTGTTGCAAATATTCTTTGTCGTGAGATACACCAATCCCATTGCATAGAATCAGCCCAATTTAACAATCGACTTTTCATATACTTTGGAATCCAATTAATTTCTTCTGCTGTTTGTTTAACATCATCATTAAGTTTATTAACATCAATAAACCATTGTTTTTTAACCAATATTTCAATTGGAGTTTTACATCTCCAACATTGACCAACATTTTGGCTAATCTTTTCCTGTTTTTCAATACAATTGTTCTTTTTTAAATCATTGATAGTGTTTAACTTGCATTCATTTAAACTCATATCCTTGTATTTACCTGCAGCTTCACTCATTCTTCCTTTTTCATTGATGATCTCAATTGTATCTAAGTTATGTTTGTTGATCCATGAAACATCAGTTTTATCACCAAAGGTGCATACCATAACAGCCCCAGTACCAAATTTAGGATCAACTTCATCATCGGCTATAACCTTAACTTTCTGACCTGATAATGGAACTTCAACCTTCTTACCAACTAAGTCAGAATATCTTTCATCTTCAGGATTTACAACAACACCAACACAAGCAGACATTAATTCTGGACGAGTTGTAGCTATTAAAACTCCATCAAGAGAATTACCATCCTTAATTAAACCTTTAAATCTTACATAATTCAAATTAGTTTCATTACTCTCATATTCAACCTCTGCAAATGCAATAGCTGTTTCACATCGAGTACACCAGTTGACAGGATGAATTCCTTGATAAATTAAACCATTTTCATACATTTTTAAAAAAGAGTACTGGGTTTTTCTCATATATTCAGGAGTCATGGTTATAAATTCTCTACTCCAATCTTGAGAAAATCCAATAGCTTGCATCTGCTTCCTCATTAAACCAATGTTTTCTTTTGTTAAATCAACACACATTCTTCTAAATTGCGACCTTGGAACATTATTTTTTTTAATGTTGTGTGTTTCTTCAACCTTAACTTCAGTTGGTAAACCATGACAATCCCAACCTTGAGGAAATAAAACATCATAACCTCTTAATCTTTTATATCTCGCAGTCATATCAATATAAGTCCAATTTAAAACATGACCCAAATGTATGGATCCCGTTGGATAAGGTGGAGGAGTGTCAATTACATATCTTGGTTTTACCCCATCTCCAATAAATTTATGGATTTTGGTATCCTCCCATCTATCTTGCCAATATTTTTCTCTTTTATGATCGTACTCTTTTGGAACCATTTTTTCAGTCATCTACTCTCTCCAAAGTAATCTAATAGTAATATAATATAAATATGGAACTTATAATTTAATTTTACAAAATAAAATAGAAAATTTTAAATATCAAAATATTCATTCTATATTTTTATTTAAATCAAAATGTTTGTCAATGATGATATTCATTTATTAAGAAATTTTTTAATATTAAATTGAAATTAAACATTCATTACTAACTACTTCATATCTACTAAAAACATGAAAGTTTAATTAAAACAAAATTTATAATTAGCATTATAAAATAAATAACTATAAGATACATTGTAAGATTTCTAACATATAAAATTTTGTTAAAGTCAATATTGATTATTTTATCTTGCTTTATCCTATCTTTTATAATTATACTATTTGTTAAGCTTTATAATTGAGATATTAATAAAAAGTGAAAATATGGAATTGATCTGGTTTTATATAGCAATCATATTAGCATTAAGTGATATACTCCATGGAAAACTTATGTGGAATGTTTTCAATGATCCCTATGTATTGTTTGCTGGATTTGTAAATGAAATAGTCTCTTCTCCTGTGCATGGATGGATTATACATGAAATACTTGAAGCTATTTTCAACATTGTTGTCTTATCCATTATCTTCTTATCTTTGGAAATAGGAATATTAGGAGGATTAGTACACTTATGTATTGATATAACCCATACATTGTTCATGAAAAATAAAAACCCAATTGTACATAGAGCATTACATTTTGCCATAGAGTCCATATTTTTCATTTTAATATACGGTTTTTAGATGTATATTTTCTTCATGAGATTTGAATTACCATTAAAACAAAAAATATTTTTATCTTTTTTAATTATATTTTTTCTAAGATGATCTTTTGATAAGTTGAAATATCTAAGTCAATCTGTAGTAGTAATAGTCACCATCTCTACTTTTTGAGGCATTGAACAAGATTTTTTCCCAGTTTTTGGATGGTGATTTAACGAACATTATAATACATGATAGTTTGATAAACCATGAGTAAAATTTGCAATATCATCTAATGAATTTATTTTGTAAACTCTCTTCATTGAATATGATAATAATTGAGGTGGTACAACATCAATTTCAAAATCAGGAGAAAAAACAATATCGAAATAAACTGTATTTTTGTGTATTGAATTGCCTAAAATTGACATTGAAACATTATTTTGGGGAAATAATTCCTTATAATGTGGATGTTCATCTTTTAAGTAAAAGTTTGTAGCTGATATGAATATTAAAAATATTGCAAAATTATTCCTATTAATTATGATACTCTTTAATTTAGTACTCATTAATTCAGATTCTAAAATCCAATAAATTGAAATAGGAGCTAATAAAATGGAATTGTTTCCAAAGGTATGGAAAACTTCAAGGCAGAAAAGGAATGAATATCTGAGTGGTTTCTAAAAACTAAAACTTGTAAAATACAAGGGATCATTAAAATTGACATTATGGAGCTTATTCTAATTATTTTTTCATTGACATTCTTTTTTAATAGCTTGTTTACTAAGATAAATACAAAAATCAGAACTAAAACTATCACAGAAAACCCTAAAGCAAAACATACCATTTGACCTAAATAAAATACTAAACAAGTAATAGGTATTAATCAGAAAATAAGGCTTTTTTCAAGAAATTAAGAACATCCCCACTAAATTTAATTTCACCTTCAAAAATATGCTTTAAATAAACGATAAATACAATAAAAACAAAGAACTAATCTGTTAAAAATCCAAATAAAAGTATTAAATTTTGCAATATCTTTAAAAACACTTTCATATTAGTATAATTTAAAATTTCAAGAAATATATACAGTACACATGGTAAAATAACAGCTTGATCAGCGAAAAAAACATTTTGATGCCAATATAATGGTCCAGGTAATAATAATTCCAGTAAACAGGGAATATTAGCAAAGAGAAATGAATTCAAATAATTTGCTTTATTTTGCCTTAAGAAGACGAAAACTATAAGAGAAAGAATGAATGGTTTATACTCCCATTCCCTATTTTATCATCCTTATTTAATCCTAATTTTTAAAGGATAAATATCTTAGTTGATAACATTGGATTTTTTCCATGATAAGTTAGATTACATAACTTTTTCGCCGATTTTAGATCCATCAGGTTTTATGATCTCAGTACTATCTGCTGTGGCTAAAACCATTCCTTCAGATTTAACTCCAAATAAATTTGCAGGTTTTAGGTTTACTAATACAGTAACTTTTCTATTTATCAGCTGTTCTGGAGAATATTTTAAACCAAGGCCTGCAACAACCTGCATTTCTTTCTCTTTAATATCTATTTTTAACTTTAATAATTTCTCAGAACCCTTAATTTTCCCAGCTTCAAGTACCTTACCTATTCTTAAATCTAATTTAACAAAATCATCGATACTTATTATATCCATTATATTATTCTCCTTTAGTTTTTCATTATTTTGAGATTTTTTTTCAAAGTTATAAAGCTTTTCTTTTTCTTTATTTATTTTTTCATCTTCAATTTTTCTAAATAATGGTTTAGCTTCTTTAATATCATGACCAACCTCTAAAAAGATCTTTGAATTATTCCAATCATTAGTATCTTCAAGATTTAAAATATCTAAAATTTTAATTGATTTATTTGGAAGATAAGGCTTCAAATTAATAGCTAAAACCTTTGAAAGTTGATTGGATAAGTAAAGACAATTAGAAGCTTTTTCATAATCGTCTTTTACAGATTTCCATGGTTTTTGATGATCAAAATATTTATTTCCTTCTTTAGCTATTTTAAGTATATTTACAAGACCATCCCTAAATTTAAAATTAGATATTGAATCTGCTACTTCATAAGGTAAGTTTTCAATCAATGATTTGAATTTTTTATCCTCCTCAGTCAAATTGAAGAGTTTTGGGACTTTACCATCGAAAAATTTATTGGTGAATGTAAATGTTCTATGGAGGAAGTTTCCTAAAACATCTGCTAATTCATCGTTCACTCTTCTTTTGAAATCATCCCATGAAAAATCCATGTCCTTATTTAAAGGAGCCGTGACTGTAAGATAATATCTAAGTAAATCCGAATCAAAATTTTCAACGAAATCTTTTACCCAAATAACCCATCCCTGACTTGTAGACATTTTTCTACCTTCTAATGATAGATATTCACCAGCAATAATATTATCTGGATTTTTACAACCATATCCCTCTAACATTGCAGGCCAAAAAATCCCATGATGATAAATGATATCTTTACCAATAAAATGAAGGACTGTGTCATCCCAATACTCTCTCCATGAAATTCCTGTTTTTTTAGACCATTCAGTAGCAGAAGATATGTAACCAATTAATGCTTCAACCCAAACATAGATGATTTTTCCTTGACTACCTTTTAAAGGAATAGGAATACCCCAATCCATATCTCTACTCAAAATCCAATCCTTCAACCCATCTTTTAACCAATTCTTCAAATAATTTCTAACATTATCACCTAAATTAGGATTGCCGTATACATAATTTTCAACCTTGCCTTGAAATTTGCTTAATCTAAAAAAGTAATGTTTTGATTCTTTGATTACAGGTGTTTTTCCACAAGCTAAGCATTTAGGCTCTAATAGATCTTCTACATCTAAATGTCTTCCACAAACTTCGCATTGATCTCCCCTTGCACCTGGACTATTACAAAATCTACATATACCTTCAACATAGCGGTCAGGCAAAAATTTACTACAGTAATCACAATACAATTGCTTTATTTTCTTTTCATAAATAAGATTTTTGCTGTATAAATCTAAAAAAAAGTTCTGAGCTATTTTATAGTGAGTTTTACTCGTTGTTCGCGAAAAATTATCAATACTAATATCACACATTTCAAGGTCTTTAATTATCCTTCTATGATACCTTGTGGCTATTTCAATAGGTTTTTTCCCTTCATTATCTGCTTTAACAGCTATTGGAGTTCCATGTTCATCAGTAGCACAAACTAATAAGACATCATTCCCATTCATTCTGTTAAATCGTGCAAATATGTCAGCAGGAATGTATGTAGACCTTAGATGTCCTAAATGACATGGTCCATTAGCATAAGGCAATGCACATGAAATAAAAAATTTGGTCATTCATTTTCTCCAGTATAGCATGAATTATTATTCTCTTATTTTTAAAATATTAAATTTAAAATGAAGAAAACTTCGTTTTCTAACTTAAACAAGTTTTAAGTAAAGAAAGTCATAGACTTTCTAATTGAACAAGTTCAATAAAGAAAACTTTGTTTTATTCACAAAGTGAATTTAGGAAACGAAAAACAAGCTTTTCTAAGTTGCCTTTGGCAACAAATCTTTGATTTCCCGTTCCTAACTTTAAAAAATAAATTTTTTAAAATTAAGAATATTAATGATTAAAATTTATTTAAAAAATTAAAAACTTTTCCATAATTACTATAGTATATTTCTATTATATACCAGTTTTGCTATTAAAATCATCATCAAAAGCTTGTTTATTTTTTTAGTATATTTTTATTATTTCAGTTTTGCTATTAAAATCATCATCAAAAGCTTGTTATTGATACTGTCTAAAACTTTACTGATGAGATATTTTGAAATCAATAAATTCCTATATTTTATGAATGTAAATTTTTGGTAGTGACCCTTTTAACTACTAATGTTTTTGTGTATATGGAATGTTAATAGTTCTTTTAAAGGCCATATATGGTCAGTTCCTTGCAGACATCATTGGTGTCCATTTTATCATATTTTC
>JAISZW010000111.1 GCA_031284445.1 Candidatus Methanovirga basalitermitum
ACAAATAAATATAACCGCCTTATGCTTGTATTTGATTACGAAGAAAATAAAGAATATCAAAGATGTTTTAGCTATTCAAGTCCTAAAGATACAGATAGAAAAAATGATTTAAGATATTACAAATTACCAACACAAACAAAAATTATGTTAAATTCATCTATTGATATTCCTTGTAAATATTTAATTAAAGCAAATTTAGAAGAAATGTTAAAAAAAGAAGAAAATAAGCAAATTAATAAAAATATTCGTAATAATATTATTAATCTTAATCATGCTAGAAAATTTAAAAAAGATATCCTCGAACAATATGATGTGATTGCAAATAGAATATTAAATCACAATAAATTCAATCCTAATGATGTCCAAAAAGCACATAATATGATGATTGATGATAAGAAACAATTTATGTTCTGCAATTTAGAATTATTAAAAATAGCATATGTTAAACTTTATGACAGATATATCAGTACAAATGATGAAACTATTAAAGAAGAGATGATACAACTTAAAAGGAAGATAAATGAGCATCCAGTTAGGAAAGAATTAAAAAGTGATAAATTTTCTTAGATTATAATATGCGCATGAGCAAGAATGCAAAAGTAGAAATTACTGAAAAAACAAATAAAAATGTTAAAGTTGGGCGATAAATTTGGAGTTAATATATTAGCCAAACAAGGAAGCACTAGAAAAGGGAAAAGTACAGGCAGAAATGACGGTAAAAGAAAACCAATGAGAGAATCAAAACTAGATAAATTTATTAATATTGTTGGTGTATTTATGGTTGAGCAAAGAGAATTTAATAAAGTAATTATTAATAGATTAGATAAATTAGAAGAAAACGATGAAAAGAATTTTGATATTATTGCTAGGAATAATTTGAAGTAAATTAGAGAGTCAAAAAACCTACCCTAATAATTATTCTCTTGTCTCTTAATATTAATTTCATGTTTTTTAGCATAAGCAGTCTTAATGGCATCAAGATCAAATCCTAATACAATTCCTAAGATTATATATTTTTTATATATAAGGGAATTAAACTCCTACATTATACTGTAAATATACACTTAAACTAATTTTTATCTGCACTTATAATATGTATATGAGTAAGAAAGCTAAAGTAGAAATTACTGCAACAACAAATAAAAATGTTAAAGTTGGTGATAAGTTTGGAGTTAATATATTAGCTAAACAAGGGAGCACTAGCAAAGGGAAAAGTACAGGCGGAAATGGTGGAGGTAAAAGAAAACCAAAACAACCAAGGATGACAATTAACCAGTTGGCAACTATTGTTGAAAAACAAGGAACAAAGTTAGATCAAGTAGTAGATACTGTTGATAAATTAGCCACAACTGTTGGCCAGTTAGCTATTGAAATGCGTGCTGGATTTGCAACTGTTAATAAAAGAATTGACAAATTAGAAGAAAATGATGAAAAGATTTTTGATATTCTTGCCAGGAATAATTTGAAGTAGGTTTACTGATGGTAGTGATTTACCAAATCACTATTTTACATTATCTAATATAACTGAACTGCCAATTATTTAGTATCTTTATATTTTTCAATTAAAGATATTATTTTATCTACGATTCTTGTTTCTTTTGATTCTCCACCATGCCCAGTAAATGTGCTAAACCCTGGAGCAGCATATCAAAGTTGGTATGAACAATCATTGTCTAAATTTTTATACTCTCCATTAATTTCAATTTTTATATTATCTTTATGAACTTGCACAAATAATTCATCTTTATTTATTTTCCCACTACAAATAAATTCATTTTTTCCATTCTTGCATTTATTAATTGAAAGGTGTGTCATAATTTTGTAAAGAGAGTTCTCTTTAAATTTTTTATTTATCACATTAATATTGTTTTCATTGTAATAGATGTTCAACAAATCCGGAAAGAAGTTATATTCGGGCTCTCACGGATATTTCTTTGACTTTATAGCCGTAGATAAATCAGATTTGTTTCACAAGTGTTTCTCCTCTGAACACTTATTTTTTATATATTTTAGTTCATCTATTTCTTCCTCTGGCACTCCAAAATCTAATAAGGTGTAATGATCATATCTATTATTTTTTCCATTGATATTTATTAAATCATAGATAAAATTGTAGAAAGAATGCTTTAAAATTCATTCTTTATCCATTCAATTTTCATCTTTTATTAATTCGACATTAAAATAATACCTTTGGACTTCAACAAGCTGTTTCTTATAGAAATTAAGTAAATTGTATATTCAAGTTATATTTTTGTCCATTTTTACTTAAAGGTATTAACTCTTTTAATGTGTTCATTAATATTAGAAACAAACTCTTTAGTGAAGATAATGTTTGAAAAATCATTTGACTTAATAGTTTTGGATAATTGCTTGTACTCATTATTAGCAAGTTTTTTACTATTTGCAACAAATGACTTAATATTTATATCAAACAAAATTTGGCCTTTTTCAAATTCTTTATCTTGATTAGGACAAAGTAGGAAGCCATTTTCTCCAGAAATGATTAGGTGTGCAGCCTGTTCAGCAGTTAGTTTATTTAATGCATAATCTCTTTTAATATCTGCATACCTATAAATATGTGCACCAATAAGATTTGATTCGACACAATAATCACATCCAAAACACTTATGAATATTAAAATTAGGAATTGCTATATATTTTTTTATAATATTTGCTTTAAAAGCATTTTGATCTCGTTGCAATAACTCATCATATTGTTCATCACTCATTTCTCTTCCTTGCATAGTAGTGATTATCTCTTGCAAATTGTCATTGACATTTCTTACATTTATATTCATTGAACTAATTTCTGTTAATACAGAATGATATGACATATTATTAGGGGTAACATTAAAAAAATCAACATCAGTATTATTTATTGATGCTAGCCTCCTAATTGTCCTGCAAATATTCATCGTATCACACCCATTTGCGCCATCAAGTCTTCCGAAAATAGTTACTAAATTATTAACATTATTGTATTGAATTAAAGTCGAATTATTACCTCTATTTTTTGAACGCAGGACGGATCTGTCGTTTAAAAATTCATTTATAGATTTATAAATTAAATCCGGAATGGTTAATGATAGATTAATACTTGCTCCTTGTGTAGCACAATTTTTAAGTGATGCAACTATGAATTTAGCACTAGGAATGGGTTTACCTAAATCATATGGATTGATAGAAATAGAGATTTGTGCTTCTTTTAAATTTGCAAATTTTAATGATCTAATAAAATTTTGAGAAAGATATGTATTTCTCGAGCGTGCTTTGCCAAAAATTGTTAGCATTTGTGTAAAATGAATTACTAAATTTTCTTCAGGAAAATAAATACCTTGAAATTGATCATCAATAATTTTTCAAATGATTTCATTAAAATTACAATCAATTACTTTATCATGCTTTAATAAATCAAATATTTTTTTATAAATATCGTAATCTGAGGGAAATTCATTAAAATCATTAGACCTATATTTTTTTATAATTTTTAAAAAATTACTACTTACACAAATTTTCATTTAACAATATTCTCTGCTATCTTTTTTATAATTAATACCATTCCATACTTGTATATCTTTATCAAACAAATTGTTACATACTCACATTGAAGCAAAACTAGGTCTATCTAACTTCATCACATCATAGCCGAGGTGGTTTTTTGTAAAGCACATCCTTCTTTTTAAATGAATATATTGAGGTTTAACGAATTTTTGTAACATATCACAAAATTTTTCACTATTCAAACACTGAATTCCAAAAATTAAAGCAAATGGTTTATCCCAACCAAACTCATGCAAACGTTTCAACAAATTATGTTTATTTTTAAAAGGTGGGTTGGAGATAATAATATCTCATTTTTTTGGCGTATATTTATAAAAATCACCACCAGTAGCAATATGTGAATTAATCACTTTATACCCATTTTTTTTAAATATTGTTACAAAATTTGAATTATCTATATCGAATGGACACCATATAATTTTATTTTTGGGAATTTTTGCCATATCAATAAAATGTTGCACATCTTCTTTTGTAGTATACCATTCATCATCATTTGAATAATTAAAAGCTTTATTAATAGAATTTTTATTTCTAGCTTTTAATGTTTCTTGTGTAACTTTATTAAAAGCGTTAACATCATTTAACGTTACTCTCTCTCTCTCTTAGTAAGTTTTAAAACATTATTTTTGGCTTCCATAATCTTACAATTATTATAAGCACAAGAACTCTATCTTAATAATTATCAGCTTGTCTCTTAACATTAATCTCGTGTTTTTTAGCATAAGCAGTCTTAATGGCATCAAGATCAAATCCTAATACAATTCCTAAGACTATATATTTTTTATATATAGTTGAGATTAACTTCTTTGTTTTTTTAATTTTTGTTTCATGAAGAGCACTAATCAATTTGTACAATTTGTTAATTTTTTTATTAATAATATGTTTATCCTCAATGGCTACCACATCATCCTTTAAAGTAAACACGGCACTAATCTCAAACTGCACACAAAAGCCAGAAATGAAGTGTAAACCGTCAGCATACTCCTCTAAAATCACTTTATTCTCGCTTTTAGGTTTAAGTGATCAGTATTTAAAACTTTTTACTTCATTAGCTAATTCTCCTAATTCTACCAATGTTGCTAATTTTCTTTCTTGGAAGGTGTTACTATAGTTTGTATTATGCTTTAAAAAAATCCCTTTATCTAATTCTGCTTGTTGTTCAATAATACGGGAGAAATCGATAATCATCTTAACGCTTAACGAATTGTGGACTTCTACGAGCACCATAGTGTCCAGGTTTCTTCCTTTCTTTCGCCCTTCTATCCATTGTTACTAATTTTTTCTTTCTTAAATCTGGTTTAACTTCTGCATTATAAGCGATGATCGCTCGAGAAATGGCCAAACGAATAGCTCCAGCCTGTCCCCCAAATCCACCCCCAGAAACTTTTACTTTCACTTCCATGGCACCAATTTTATCTTGTAAAAGAGATAGTGGTTGTTCCATATCTTGAACAATTAATTTATTAGGAAAATA
>JAISZW010000150.1 GCA_031284445.1 Candidatus Methanovirga basalitermitum
AATATTTAAACGGTTATGTTATGATTTATCAGCATTTTATTAATTACAAAGAAGATGCACCAGATAAAATACTCCAAACCATAATGAAAGAACGAACTATATCAGGTGCATGAGCGTTAAATTTAATAATATAAAAAAATAATTACAAAACACTAAAAGTAGATAAAAAATCAGAGAATAAAAGGTGTTTTAATGGTTGAATTACTATCTCCAGCTGGAAATCTATCTTCATTCAATAGTGCATTGAAAAATGGTGCTGATTCTATTTATGTAGGACTTGTTGGATCAAACATGAGATACAATGCAAGCAATTTCCATCTCAAAGACCTTAAAAATCTCATAAACATTTTACACGACCATGACAAGAAGTTATATTTATGTACCAATACAGTTATGAAAGATAAAGACCTTGAAGAGTTTAAAAGTATTTTACCAGAGACTAATAGCTATGAAGTTGATGCTCTTATAGTAAGTGATTTAGGAATGGTTGATTTAGCTATTGAAAATAATTTAGAAGTTCATGTAAGTGTTCAAAATAATGTGACCAATATTGAAACACTTAAAATCTTAAAAAAACTTGGTGTTAGTCGAGCCATTCTTTCAAGAGAATTATCTTTTAATGAGATTAAAGAAATAGCTAAAAATTCTCCCATTGAAACTGAGATTTTTGTTCATGGTGCAATGTGTATGGGAATATCTGGGAGATGTTTTTTAAGTTATGGATTATATGGTGAGAGTGCAAATTGTGGTAAGTGCCTACAGCCATGCAGAAAAGAATGGAAGCTAATTAGAGAAAATAGAGAAGAAATAATTCTTGAAAAATCTTATGATGAAACATATAAAACAAACTTTCTATCTGCAAAAGATTTAACTATGATAGAACACATTCCGGAACTTATGAAAAGTGGAGTTGAAGGATTTAAAATTGAAGGTAGAGGAAGATCTCCAGATTATGTAGCAACGGCTACAAGAGTTTTTAGAGAGGCGATTGAACAATACAATATAAGTCAAGAGAAAAATGATAGATATAAATTCAATCCTGAATGGTTATCAGATTTAAAAAAGGTTTTTCACCGTGGTTTTGATACAGGATTCTATTTTAATCAACCTTATGAAACTAATGAAGATAATACTGCAACCTATAGAAAAAAAGATATTGGAAAAGTCGTCAATTATTACAACAAGATCAAAGTTGGTGAAATCCATCTATGGGATGATTTAAATCTACTCGATGAAATAATAATTCAAGGAAGCACAACAGGTTCCATTAATCAGATAGTTGAATCAATGGAAATCAATGGTAAAGCTATTGAAAGAGCAGTAAAAGGTAAAAATGTAGCAATAGCCATTGAAGAGAAAATAAGAAAAAACGACCATGTTTATAAACTTATAAAAGTTTAATTACAAACGAGAATATCACCACAAAAATGTTTATCTCAAATCAACAGCCTCATTCATTGCTACAAGATGCCTTTTGTCAATGATCAACTTTTCACCTTCATTTAAATCGTACTCTAAAACTTCTTCATCAACTTCTAAACACCCGAGCTTCTCCAGGAAAATTTTGAAAATGTATTCATACAAAAGAGAATCATGATATTAATATACATACAAAAACAATCCAAAAACTAATTTTTTACTCATAATAAAGAAGTATTAAATTTATTTAAGAATAAAATTATAAAATAAAATTTAAATATATTATTTTATAAAAATATTTATATGTAACAAAAATTATAAACTTAATTGTAATTTAGATGAATTTTAAATAGTGTTAAACTTTGAGGTGTATACAATGAATTTAGAGCATGTCGATGGACAAAATAAGGGAAAAGTGATTTTATTTGCTTTAAGTACCTGTCAATGGTGTAAAAAAACAAGAATGTTATTAGAAGAAATAGGAGTTGGATATGATTATATATATGTTGATTTAACTCAAGATAGTGAAAGAAATGAGGTTGTTAAGGAATTAGAAAAGTGGAATCCAAATATTTCTTTTCCTACAATAGTAGTCAACGATGAGGATGTTATAATAGGATATGAAGTAGATAAAATAAAAGCAAAACTTGGACAATGAGATATAATAATGGCTTAATAACTATTTTTGGTGTTATTTATGGTTAATTTTGGCTCTTATGATGAATTTAGAAAAGCTGCAGAAGAAACTGGATACTTTATAAATGAAGATAAAGAATTTGTTCAAGCTCTTTTAGATAGTATCAATGTTAACATAGACAGATATGGTTATGGAGCATGCCCATGTAGATTAGCATTAGGAAAAAAAGAAAAAGATCTTGATATAATATGTCCATGTAACTATAGAGACCCTGATTTAAATGATTATGGTGCATGTTTTTGTGGACTTTATGTAAGTGAAGAGGTTTTAAAAGGAGAAAAAAACTTAAGTTCCATCCCAGATAGAAGAATATCTACTTTAAAAACTCAAGAAAAATCTGATGATAAGATCAAAGAATTAGGTCATGTTAAAGAAATAAGAAAGTTAAAAGTTCCTATTTACAGATGCGTTGTTTGTGGATATCTATGTGGTAGAGAACAACCTCCAAATAAATGTCCAATTTGTAAAGCTGACTCTGAAAGATTTGAACGGATCTTATAAGATCCTTTTATTTTTTAGAAGAAACTTTTAAAAACGGCAGATCAAAGATTCTCCTAAATTTCTTTCAGAAATAAAAGTTTTTATGGAGGATGAATACTACTAAAATAAAATATTTATTTAAGATATTTTCCTTGAGTAGTATAAACTTCACCATTATCCATTATGATTCTTCCTCGAAGTATGGTCATAACAGCTATTCCTTTATATTCCATATCTTCAAACGGACTGTATTTTGCTTTAGTATAAAAATTATCAAGGTTTAATCTGCCCTCTTTTTTAATATCTAATACTGTAAAATCAGCATCATATCCAATGACTATTTTTCCTTTAGTTTTAAGGTTGAAAGTCTTAGATGTATTCTTAGATAATCTCTCAACTATGGTTTTTAAGTCTATATTCCCTTTATTTACCTGAGTAAGTAAAAGAGGGACTACTGTTTCTAAACCTGGAATTCCTGATAGTGAGCTCCAGATTCCTTTATTTTTATCATCTGAAGTATGTGGGGCATGATCCGTTCCAACAACATCAATATCTTTCAATTGATTAATGTTTAAACCTTCATTAACAGATCTAAGTGGAGGATTTGTCTTGGTCATTGTTCCATATTTATTGAAGGCTTCATTTATAAGTAGTAAATGATGAGGAGTTACTTCAGTACTTACCAAATCCTTTCTTTGGAAGTTCATAACAGATTTCAAACCAATGGTTGTGCTTAAATGACAGATATGAATAGGGACATTATATTTTTCACTTAATTTTAATCCCTGATTAATAGAGGCGAGTTCTGAATTAGTATCTCTTATACGACTATAATCAATAGCTGAAACTTTTTTCTCTCTAAACAAGTTAGTATTCTCTTTGATTATTTTCTTATTTTCACAATGTAGGCTTAACTTATAGTTAGTACTCAACTCTTTATTTAGTAAGGATATATTTCTAAAATTTTCTTCTATTTCCTGATTAGAATGTAAGTCCATGAACATTTTAAATGAAGTTGGCTTAAGTTTAGCTATTTTTTTTATTTCATCTAAATTATTAACTCCACTATGGAGTCCAAAATCAACTACACTTTTATTTTCACCTGTCTTTATCTTATTTTTAAAATTTTTATAAGTGCTTGTTACTGGTTTGGTATTTGGCATATCAAATACTGTAGTGAATCCTCCATTTGCTGCTGACATTGATCCAGTTTTAAAAGTTTCCTTTTCAGGGGACCCAGGATCTCTAAAATGTACATGTGGATCAATAAACCCAGGAGATAAAATATTGTGATTAATATCTACAATTTCTTCTCCTTTGATTGGACTCTTTGATATGGCTTTGATTTTTCCATTTTCAATTCCAATAAAGTAAGATGAGACTTCATCGATTAATCTACAGTTTTTCAAAACTAAATCCATTTTAAATCCCTTAAAAGCACCATATTTTTATATATTACATTTGTTATTAAATAAGTCGGATGAAACAAATCATCTTTTTAATAATTATTTTAATTTAATTAAAATCATTAATTATTTAATCATACAATTTACATAACCTATTTTTGTAAATTAAATATATTATACTATTTAATATTAAAAAAAATAATGTGAACATATTATTTAACAAATATTTAAAGAATTTCACTTAAATGGATTTCCAAAACATTTATTTAAAAATTGAAGATATCAAAAAATAAATTTACAATTCACTATATTTACTATTTATTGGTTCTCTTATTCACAAACTATACTATAAAGATATAAAATTATTTTTTTTAGTTAGTTATAAGTAGCTGAAAAGTTATAAGTAATTATTAGTAATCATCAAAATTTAATATATAAACCATACCCTCTTTATTATAACTTTTTAAAAACACAATCAAAACATTCGAAGGAAACAAAGATGAATGAAATAGACAAAAAAATACTAAAATCATTGAAACACTTCTCATTAACAGAATACGAAGCCACAACATATTTAACCCTGAACTACATGATCTCAGGAACTGCAACAGAAATAAGTGAAAACTCAAAGGTCCCACGATCAAAGATATATGAGATACTAAAATTCTTAGAAAAAAAAGGATTTGTTGAAATAGAAAAAGGAAGACCCTTAAAATATAGTGTCGTTCCTCCAATGAAAATATTTAGAGTAAACAAGACCATTATAATTAGAGAATTAGAAGAAAACGAAAAAAACTTAAATGAAATTTACAAAAACCAGCTCTCAAGAGTCCCTGCACCAGTTTGGCTAATTCATGGAGAAGATAAAATCATTGAGAAAGAAATTGATTTAATATCTAAAGCAAAAAAAGCAATAGCTATTAGAATGGGATTCTTATTCGAAGACGAATGGGAAAAATTAGAGTCTAAAATCAATCAAAAAGTTAAACAAGGAGTTGATGTTAAAATAATGACAAATAAAACCTTCAACATAAACAACAAAGAAATAAAAAGCAAAGAACTACTGAAAAATTCAAAAGCAAAAATATCCAAATTCAACCTACCTACAGCAAAGATGATTATAAAAGATGAAAAGGAAATGATGCACATCTTCACAAAATTCATTAATCAAAAACCAGACCCTAAAACAGCAATTGGAATCTGGAACAAATACGAAGATATAGCAAAAAACTACCAAGAAAGATTTGAAACAAAATGGAATAAAAAAAACAAGAAATAATCTAGTTAAGTATGAAAATTCTATTTCAACATTATTCAGATGAATATTAAAAAAATAAGGCTCATGCCCATTCATTGGCACAAAATTTATATCAAGGACAATGATAGCAGAAAAAACTCAACAACATAAATCATTGGAGACAACCAAAACAATTTAGACACAAGGATCATATAACTTATTATTTCTACTATGAGTTTCGATTTTAACAATTCCATATCTTCATCATGAGCCTTATCACCTTTATATATTTCTTTTCAAAGTTTTGAATATATTGTCTTGATGTTAATTCAAAAACTATATATCATATTGAAAATACAGTATTAAAGATAGAAAAAATAATTGTCACTCAATTCATTATATTACTTTTTTAAAAAAAAGTCAATGAAGTTTTATAATGAATATAAAAGAAATAGAGAATGTTTATAAAAAAATAGGTTTAAATAAAAATAATATTCAATATAATCAAAAAAATTTTGATGATGAGCTTTTTAATCATGAAAAACTTCTAAAAAAAGGAGAACACGTTATTGTAAAAACTTATTTGTAATTTTATGATGTATGGTGGATTTGATGCCAAGCATAAGTGAAATTTCAAAAGAATCTGACCAATTATTTATTTTACAAAATTATATTTCAAATTGGCTTCTCATACCCTTTTTTTGTAGAAATGCCATAATTTATAGAAGATGATAGTATGATTGTAATAATAAAAGCAATGGGTCATGAAAATATAAGTTCAAAACATAAAACCACATTTGAGATAACGAAGGATGAAAATTTGACACCTGAAGGAGATTGCATAGTAGGGGTTTCTAGTGATAAAAGCATGAAAGATCTTTCCAAGGACTTTAAAGAGAAAATAGCTAATGATAATAGTTTAATTAAGGTTGAACTTTCTACAAAAAATGGTCATGATGAAATAACTGGATATGGACATCATAAACTAACTTTAACCCATCCCACAGATATTGTATGTAGAAAAAGTTCTTATGTTTGCCCACGAACATTAATGATTAAATCAAATAAAGCTTCTATTGATTTAAATAGACAATTAATAGAAGATTTAAAAAATGGAGAAGGATTAACGTTTAAAATAAGTTTAGAATAAAAATTTAGAATTTTAATTGATATAAATCATCTCTCTTATTTTTAATAACTGGTAATTCTTCTCTTACAATAGCTATTTCATCTAAATCGATTTCAGCTATTAATAGTTCTTCTCTACTACTTGCTTCAGCTACAACTTCACCAAGAGGATTAACAACTAAAGAATGTCCATAAGCATGATAAGATTGATTTTCATTTAATGCTTGGGAGATACCTACTGTAAAGACTTGGTTGTCTACTGCTCTTGCTCGTAGTAAAAGTCTCCAATGTAATGGTCCTGTTGTTAAGTTAAATGCTCCTGGAAATATTAATATTTCAGCTCTTTTTAAAGTCATGATAGCTGAAAGTTCTGGAAATCTAATATCAAAACAAATAGCTATTCCAAATCTTCCTAATTTACTATCTATAACCGTGATTTCACTACCTGCACTTAAAGTATCAGATTCTTTAAAATAGATTTTATCTTTAATATCTATATCAAATAAATGTAATTTTCTATGAAATCCTAACAATTTCCCATTGTTATCAAAAAAGAAACTACTATTATAAATCTTCCTATCACCATTTTTATCAATTAACATTTCAGGTATTGAGCCTGCTATTATATGAATATCTAAATTTTTAGCTATTTTTGATATTACTTTTAGTGTTGGACTGTTATCTTGACTTTCACAATATTCAATAAACTTCTCGTTTTGATATGGACAGATAAACATTTCAGGCAAAACAACAATATCTGCACCTTTATTTTTAGATTCATCTATCATTACTTCTACTTTTTTAAGGTTTTCTTCCTTACTATCAACAACTTCCATTTGACACATAGCTATTTTTAACTTATTCATGAAATAACTCTTATTTTAATACATAAATTAGAAATCATGATATTTACCAAACTTTTTAAACATTAGTATTGTTATTTTATATAAATAATTTTATGTAAATAATTTATTAAGTAATCAGTAGTTCGTAAAGTGTTTTTATGTTTTTGTTATTTTAGTAGTTTTTAGTTTTATATTTTTGGGTTTTTCTTTTTTATTAACAAATTAATTTTTCATATCAAATGATTTAATTCATTTTACAGATATTTAGTTAGTTGTCTTTACTGATTTTCATGGATTTTTCCGTGGAGGTGTTAGTTTTTAGATTGTTATTTTGTTGCTGAATCCTAATTTTTCTTCGGTTGATCGGTTGATTTGCTTTAACATGGTTTTAAATGTCCAAATTATTTTTCACCGACCACCTTGTCGTGGTATGCTGGTCCATTGGATGTAAATCCAAATATTGACTAGTAGAAGACCTAATCCTATGTATAAAAGTCTTAGTTCTGGTTTTTTTGTGCTGGTGTGTGTTCGGGTAGTGTACTTTTATATTACTTAAGTTTTATATAGTAGTTATGCCCATAAATATATACATAAAAAAATTGAGGTGTTTATTTATGGGTAAACGTGGTCCTAAACCAAGTTTTGTGAAT
>JAISZW010000186.1 GCA_031284445.1 Candidatus Methanovirga basalitermitum
GAATAAACGAAAAATCAAAGATTTTCCTAAATTCATTTTGTGAATAAACGAAAAATCAAAGATTTTCCTAAATTCATTTTGTGAATAAACGAAAAATCAAAGATTTGTTGCCAAAGACAACTTAGAAAAGCTTGTTTTTCGTTTCCTAAGTTATCTCCGATAACAAATCGAAATTTTTCTTTATTTCATTTGTTTTCTTTTAAAAATTCTTTCTATTACTATATGGATATTTTTCTTCGTTTTTGTTCTATTTCACTCTGTGGATGGATTCTTTTTAGTTTTTATTAAATATTTTCTCACCATATCATATAATGACTTCCATAATTTATTTCTTTCCTTTTTCAGGAGTAAATATTATCTTAAACACTATTCCTTTTAATTTACCAGTCAATAAATTCATATTTATCTTATATTCATATTCACAATTTTCATATTATTATTATTATTATTATTTTGCTTGTATCTTATTTTAATGGATATTAGGGTATTATGTAGGAGTATTTGTGAATAGAAGTCTTGTTCTATGATTATTCGTCTTTTCTCTGAAAAGTTTTCTATACGGATTTTATTGACAAATTATTACTTCTGTTGTTGAACATTGTTTGTTATATATGGGATTAAATAAGAAATCTATCAATGAATTCCCAAATCCTTCAGGACAGGGACTTTAAATTGTTCATCATTACTAAAAAAACTACTTCTACGATTAAAAAAAGTGAAAACAATCCATGGAAGATAGATAAGACCATAAATATTATAGATAATATACAATTTTTAATCAAAGCCCTATTTTTAAAGATTGAATGAACACATAACATGGAATATATAATACCTACAGCAAATACCCCATAATAATGAGTGTAAACAGCTAATAAACTAAATGAATTGAAAATAATCCAATTTTTCCTATTAGACTCTTTAGTAATCTTATAGCAATAGTAAAAGCTCAATGTTACAAAGGACATTGCCCAATAATACCATCCTAATTTGAATACCATAAAACATCAAATTAGGCATTGTAATAATACAAAATCCACAAATACCAGTAACCAACCAATCAAAATCCTTTCTCAACCTAACAAAACTAAAACATAGTAATAGCACTAAAGGAATAACAGATACTAACTTAGCAAAAACAATGTTATTGATAGAAACAATGGGTAAAAAAACTTGAAAGCAACCATCAAAATAATATAGTATAAAGGAGGATGAACATTACCTGCAGTAGCAGAAACCATATCTGTAAATGATTTACTAACTATATCTAAAGTATAAATTTCATCCTCCCCATAATGATTGATTTTAATCCAAATATTAACATTACTGATAGTAAAATTACACTTGAAATAAACAATACAATACCTATAATCTCAGCATGACTCAAATTTCTCTTTAAAATATTCATATTAACCAATTGAATAGACACTATAACATGAGAGAAATATTTAGATTAACTTTTTTTCATCTCTGTGTATCCACACTTACCGCAAGAATATCTATCACCATGATCTGCCATGAATACACCATTTGAACATCGAGGACATACTGGATTTTTTCTAGTTAATTTATCCCCATCAACTTGATAAACACTTGATATTTTCATAATCAACTCTCCATTAATTTTAATACAAGTAATTAAACTCTAAATACGATTAAACTCTGCGATTATTCTGGACTTTTTTCTTCAGTAGTCTCTTCATTAGAATGAACTTCTGGTTCTTTATTTTTTTCAATTATATTTTTTGGCTCAATACCTTCTAAATCTTCTTTAGAATCATAGACCTTAGCATAACCAGTAGCCTTTGCTTCACCATAGTTTGGTTGAATAGAATCAATGACAAGTAACTCTTTCTTTGTATTAAGTAATGCCACTAATTTATTTTTAACATCTAATATTTTAGGTGTTGTTTCACCAGTATATGTACAATCAAATCTAATCTCATTTCTATTTAAAACTTTATTCTCTTTTTTTTGGATTATATCTATTTCCATGATACCTTAACTCCTTTAATTTTTAACATCAAACATTTCAATATATTTTTCAGCTTTTTTCTTAACATTAGAAATTTTAACAAGGACTAAACCTTGATTAGGTTGTCCATATAAAATAATTCCATATTCAGGAGCCATTAAACAACAAGGAAGTACAGCAAGATCTTCTTCCCCATCAACAACTATAAGTTGATTTTCACTAAATGATTTTTCAATAGCGAGATCTATGGTTTCCCATAGTTGATCAGTTATGGTCCCTGGAGGGTTATTAATATTAAAAACATTTTTAGTATAATCTAAATCAATGTTATGTCGCTTTTTTTGAATATGATTATCAATAATAGCTAAATTAGGAGTTAAATTACTTTTAAGAAGATTTATTGTAGTTTCATCACCTACTGATATGAGAAACTCAGTTTTTTTAATCAATTGAAGAGCATCTTCAAAATTAGGAAACATTTGCCCAAAAGGTTTTTTTAAAATTTTTCTTAATTCTTCTCTTAAAACCAACACTATTTAACCCCAAGTGAAATACCTAATTATAGTAAAAGAGATGATTTTCAGAATATAGCTTAATTTTAAAGTAATATAAAATGAGTTTTTAATAAAATATTCGTTTTTATCTATTAAAATAATCATTATAAATCAAATAATAATATTATCTTAATTTCAATATATTTAAATTTGAAATAGTCGTTAAGAAAATAATTTAAAAAACAATCATCTGACTCTTAATGAATATTCACCAGCCAAAGTTATATTCAATCCTTTAGCTATATCTGAGTTGTCTGGATCGATAACCAACAGAAATCCACTCCAATTTGTAGAGGTTGGTTTGTTACAAACAGAACAAATTTCACTATGTGATATTCTACTACACGAGATGCATGATTTTTCACTCATTTAATCTACTCCTTATTAGATGATTTATTTGGTGAAACCTTTGGTAAAGCCTTCTTTTTCTCTGATTCAATCCATTCCAATTTCCCTAAACCAACTTGTCTCATAGTAAGACCTATCTTAGTCTCTTTAGTCGTTTGTCCTTTAAGACTAATTGCAACTATTCTAGCTCTTACACTATCGCCTTCTTCAAGGACTTTATTAGATTCTTTTCCAATGAGGGCTCCCCTCTTACCGTCGTAGTTAATATAATCATCGGTTACTTGAGAGACATGAATTAATCCATCCATAGGACCAAATCTTACAAATGCACCGAACTCAGAGATTTCAATAATATATCCCTTAATAATTTCCTGTAGTTCTGGCTTATAAAATATTGCATTAAAAACAACATCATGATAGGCAGCACCATCACCCATGATAATTTTACCTTCACTAATTTCTTCTAAATCGTTAACACTTACTAATAAACCTAAATTTTTATCTAATCTACCATTGTATGTTTCATTTAAAGTTTTAATAACTACTTCTTCAAGAGGATCTTCAAACATGTAAGGTGAAATTCTTACAGTATCTTGAATTTTTGATAAATAATACAAATAAACACCTCATATAGGGTAAAGTAATCTAATAGCTGATATAAAATGTTATATTAATAAAAAAATATCAAACTATTAGTAGAACTATTTAATATTTTTCTTTATATAAATCAACTGAACGAATAATTTCTTTTTTAGCAGATTCACTATCTTCCCATCCAAGAACTTCAGTTTTTTTCCCTTCTAAATTCTTATAAGTTCTGAAAAACTCAGATATTTCCTCTAAAACATGAGAATGAATTTGAAAGATATCATGAATATCTTTATACTTTGGATCATCATTTGGAACAGCTAAAACTTTATAATCTTTATCTCCACCATCAATCATCTTCATTATTCCGATAGGTCTTGATTCAATTACACATCCTGGAAACATTGGCTGATCAATTAAAACCATTATATCCATTGGATCTCCATCATCATAAATAGTTTGTGGAATAAATCCATAATCGACTGGATAAACAACAGATGAATATAAAACTCTATCCAATATAAAAGACTCTATATCTTTATCATATTCGTACTTATTTTTTGAACCTTTAGGAATCTCAACAACAGTATTTAATTTCTCAGGAATATCTGGTCCTGGATTAAGCTCTTTCCATAAATTCATTTTTTCACCTAAAATTCTTATTAATAGCTATTTCTTAAAAATTTGACAACAATTATTTTTTTTTCTTTAAATAGCACAAGAAATTGTTCAACACATAATATTTTCTAATTCATCATTTATATATCTTTAACTTTTAGAATCTTTAAGAACTCAATCCTCAAATTTTAAACTTTAATTAAATTGTATATTTTTTCTTCAATAAAAATTAATTGCAAATGAAAAATCATAATAAAGTAAAAATAAATTTTTTATATGGTTATTTTTTTATCTATCGTGAGCCTGTAAAAAATTGTGGAGTTTTTCTTTATATTGCTTCATTTCCCAAAGAGAGCTAAATACTCCAATAATCCTTTAATTACTGAAAATCTTCGATTTTCATAATTACCAAAAATTTAAGAAA
>JAISZW010000187.1 GCA_031284445.1 Candidatus Methanovirga basalitermitum
ATTAAAGCTTTAAAATAAAGAAAACTTCGTTTTATTCGCAAAGTGAATTTAGGAAAATCTTTGATTTTCTGTTTATTCACAAAGTGAATTTAGGGAAATCTTTGATTTTCTGTTTATTCGCAAAGTGAATTTAGGAAAATCTTTGATTTCCCGTTTATAACTTTAAAAAATAAAAAATTTTTTAAAAATGTTAAAAATACTCATTAAGTATTTGAATTTTGTTTTAAAGTATTTTTACTATAAATTATTTTTTGCATATTAAACAAAGCTTAACTATTCATTTGTTAATTATATCAGAAGTGGATATTAAGTATTTTAATTTAAATTCCAATATAAAAAATGTACTTCTAAAAAACAGCATGATTAAAGCCTTAAAACATGGATGATGAGGTTTGTTCATGCATAGATTTTTGTTAAAAGTCTAACACTCTATATAAATAATAAAAAATACATAAACCTAATAATTATGAGATATTTAAATTAAAAGAAGCTGAAAAGAACCTAATAGTTGTTGATTATCATGTTGGATATATTAAAATATAGTTTAAATCTCTTTAAATCAGACATGAAAGTTGTTATTCATAGTCCATTTGTATTGCTTGTTTTAATGGTTATAATCTTAATTCCATCCCTTTATGCGTTAGTAAATATTGATGCCAATTGGGATCCCTATAGCCACATAGATCAGCTTAAAATAGCTGTTATAAACAATGACAATGGTTATTTAGCTAATGGCACGAATGTTAACATAGGTGAAAATATAGTAAAAGGACTAAAAGAAAATAAAGGATTTAAATGGGAGTTTGTAAACTATACTACTGGTATGGAGGGATTGAAAACTGAAAAATATTATTCTATGATTGAGATTCCTAGTAATTTCACTACGACTGTATATTCTATTGAAAAAGGTAAAGGTACTGAAAGATCCCAAATTGTTTTTTGGAACAATGAAAAGATAAATCCCATTAGTCCAAGGATAATTAATTCTGGCTTAGATCAAGTGCAAACAGGGATCAATGAGAAAATAAGTGAAGTTATAGCTGGTATTGTTTCAACTAAATTACATGATGTTGGAGAAAAAGCTAAAGATAATGAAAATGATTTTATTCGAATAAAAACTCGATTAAACCAATTAAATTATATTTTTAATCTAATAGAACCTGTATTAGGAAATCCAAGTCTCACTCAAATTATTCCTGGAGAAGTTTTAGATAGGATTGAAAATCTTATAAGTTTAGTAAGAATAGATACCATGAAAATTAACTCCATAGATTACAATGATTTAACTCAACTTGCCAATATAAATACTGAAGATGTGGAATATTATATTCAAAGTCCAGTTACATTAGAAAAACGAAATTTATATCCAGTCAATAATTATGGTTCAAGTGTTTCCCCATTTTATATTTGCCTGTCTTTATGGGTTGGATCCATTGTAAGTTTAGCCATGATTAGTGATAGAGTTCAAAGACGAGCTAAAAGAAGTGAAAAAGTTAAAAATGAAAGTAATGATAAGGAATACAGCTTAATTAGTGTTTTTTTGGGTCGGATGGGATTGTTCATAACAATAAACATATTCCAATCATTATTTATGGCTACTGGATTAATATTACTTCACTTACAAATTAGTTCAATTACAGTATTTTTAACCACAATTATTTATATTGGTTTATGCATAATTACGATTGTTTATTCATTGATTTCTACATTAGGTAATACTGGTAAAGTGATAGCTATTGTTCTTTTAGTTTTGCAAATACCTGGAAGTGGGGGTGTTTATCCTATTGAACTCATGCCTCACTTTTTTAGGGTGATTACCTCTATTTTACCAATGACATATGCTGTAAAGGTACTTAGAGAGGTTATAGCTGGAATTTCATGGAATAGCTATTTTTACAACCTGGAAATTTTAAGTTTAGTAGCTATTTCAGCATTTATTTTAGCAATACTTTTTAAAGAAAGAATGAATAAATATTCTAAAGTCTTTGAAGGTAAATTAAAAGAAAGTGGACTATTTTAAGTAATAGACTCTAAAGGAGGTTTAAGTACTAATGTTTAGTTTAGAATTTTGGATAGTATTAACTTTTGCCTGCATTTTAGGAGAACTTTTAAGTGTCAATTTCTTCCTATTATCAGTAGGTGTAGGTGCTGGTTTTGCAGCATTAACTAACCACCTAAAATATGATCCTGCAACTCAGCTAATTATTTTTGTAATTACCACAATTATATGTATCCTACTTTCAAGACCATTAGCGAAAAAATTAACAAAAGAATCTCCTTCAAAGAAATCTAATGCAGACAGATTAATAGGTGAAGAAGCTATTGTGATTAAAAAAATAGTACCTGATGAAATGGGAACAGTTAAAATCTTAGGAGATACTTGGAGAGCAATATCCAATGAGAAAATAGCTATTGGAGAGAAGGTGACTGTTGAAAAAATCGATGGTGTGAAGTTAGTTGTTAAGAAAAAATGAGTTAGGATATTATACTTTTTCGTTTAGAACTTTTATTATCCACAGATGGATAATCTTTCATATAGATTTCTCTAATAAATGGTTCTTTAAACATGTTTAAATCAAAATTCCTTGGAATTTTAAGAACTCTTTCAATCCCTTAACATGATTAAATATTTGGATAATCTTCAAGCATAAAAACAACATTAGCTACATTCAGTACATGATAAGCAGTTTATCTGATGATAAGAATATTATAATAGTTTAATTAATAACTCTTTAAAGATTTAATAGCTATTTTAAGCTCTGTTTTATTCCCATTGTCATCATAAAACTCAATAATAGCTATGCTATTTCTTTTATTATGATTTCTAACAAGAATATAATTGTTAATTGGACTTTGATTTTTTTTAATACTTAGAATATCAGCTATGAACTCTAAACCTTTTTTACTACATTTAAAGCTTAAATCATCAGCTTTTATATTCAATCTTCCATTATTTAAATTAGCTGAAATGTTCAATTCTAATTTTTTACTTCCTTCATTTGAAAGAAAACTTATTTTAGAGGGATTTCCTTTAACTTCAGAAATAATAGTTATAGAATTTTTATCTTTCTCTAATGATTTTAAGCATAAGTCTCTTAAACTCATCTTCCCTCGATTCATATATTTATAACCGAGTGCTGTTGAAAGATTTTTACAAAATTTTCTTGTTTTTTGAGATGGTCTTCGAGAAGTTGAGATAATCATATTAATAATCTGTTATCTTGAAGAAACAGTTCTTCTTATCTCAGGAACCATTTTCATGAGAATTCTACTTCTGCATTTAGGACATTTATTCTCCATATAGCTTTTAGGGTCTATTTCTAATCCACATACCGTACATTTATACAATTATAATCCTCCAACGACCTTTTTTATATTATGTGAGGCTGATTTACCCATCGGGGTTACTGGCATGTAAGCTCCTCCTGTAAATGTAACACCACATTTTTTACATTTCCATATACCAGCACTAACTCTTTTTACATGAGGTCTATCACATCTAGGACAGATATGTTTCTTTTTCATGTTTTCCTCTATGAGTTTAACAGACCTCTTTGCTTTTCTTCCGTATCTTGCTCCAAATCTTCCAGTAATACCTACTTTTTTTGTTCTTGCCATTTAATCACCATTTAATAAATAATCGTATAGTTTAATAATTATCAAATTTTACATAATAAACATTAAATTTAATAATAGATAAAAATAATTTATTTAAGCTTAATTAAACACTAATTTTACATATTTCAGATATATTAAAAAAGATAATAAAATAAAAATAAGTTCACTTTTGTAAAATACAACTATAAATCAGTTATCAACAAATGAGTCTGTAAAATATTGTGGAGTTTTTCTAAAATTTCTAAGTTTATTTATAAATAAAAGTGAATTTTTCCAAATAACTCCACAATTTTTTACATCCTCCAACATTTATAGTTTGTATTTTACACCTTAAATACTTTTAGGTGTGGTTAGTACACCCCTCCCTAATAGAGTAAGGGGTCATCTTTTAAAAGATATATAAATATTGTGGTTATGATTTAAATATCTTTTCAATAAAAAACAATGCTGTCAACTTAAGAAATTTCTCCTTTAATTATTCTTCACTTCATTTGTTTTTCTTTTAAAAATTCTTTCTATTATTATATGGATACTTTTTCTTCGTTGATGTCCTATTTCTCTTTAGGTGGCTTTTTTTAGTTTTTATCAAATATTTTTTCGCCATATCATGCAATGATTCCCATAATTTCTTTTTTTCCTTTTTCAGTAGGTAAATATTGTTTTAAACAGTATTCCTTTTAATTTCCCAGTTAATAAGTTCATATTTATTTTATATTCATAATTCACAATTTTTATATTTCTTTATATTTTCTTTATTTTTTGGTTACATCTTGTTTTAATGGTATTATTAGTGTAATGTGTATGGAGTGTTTTGTGATATAGAAGTCTTGTTCTATTATTATTATTATTATTATTATCAAGGTGTCTGATCATTCTGAAAAATCGATGCCTTATTTGAAGGTATTTATCAATAAAAAAGAATCAATCAGGCTCTGTCAAAAATCTGGGTGATAAACAAAAATCTGGGTGATAAACTTAAAAAAATCATAATTGACTATGAGATGGATTTTCTATTTCTTAGTGTCCACCTAATTCTGCCAAATCTCGAAGCCCTATCCAAACCATCATCGGTCC
>JAISZW010000244.1 GCA_031284445.1 Candidatus Methanovirga basalitermitum
AATCAAGCTGTTAGAATACAAGGTAATAGAATCATACTACCTAAACTAAAAAATGGTGTTCGTTTCAAAGGACTACCTAAAGAGTATAATAATCAAGAAATAGCTCAAATAACAGTTAGCATGAAAAATAATAGATATTATGCTTCTATTATCTTTTTGAAGATAATAGTTCTTAGAAAAAACTCTACGGGTAGAGGTTTAGGCTTAGACTGGAGTGAAAGAGAATGTTTCTCGATGATTTCAACCATGCAGTACATCTGACTATTGATTTAGGGCTAGAAGCAACAATAAATGAGCTTAACATTTAGGGATAGCTACTAAGGAATGGACTTGTCATAGTATTCTACCAAGAGACCAGAATGTGGCTATAAATATTTTGCATAGAGCAAGTAAGATATTTTTCAGTAGTTCGAAGTTAGGGACCATAGCTTCGGTTAGTGGTAACTGTATTTTAGAACAGTAGTTCTTTTAGACACACGAATCTGAGGATATAAAATCTCCGATTTTATCCGTAGTAGTTCAAGAATATAAAACGAATTATGTTGTGATCTAATTTGAATATTAAAAAGAGAATATATAATAATAAAGTGACTTTTGAAGTTTCTGGTAGATTAGATATTGAATCTATTTCTAGTGTAGGTATTCGTGTTGTTCTTATATTACAAAAGCAAATGAAAAAACAGCGAGGAAAATTAATTATATTGAATGTAAATGAATTTGTAATGGATGTTCTTGAGACTACCAACATAGCTCAAATTTTGGATATTCAATAAACCATATAAACTTTATATTCCAAGTTGGTGTATTTTTTCAGATATCAAATTAATTTAATAACTTCAATGCTTCTTCGACATCCAAACTATTATGAACAACTCCTGAAATGGCTTTAGTAATTTTTTCAGGGTTTTTAGCTTGGAAAAGATTCCTTCCAAAAGCGACACCAGCACCTCCAACTTCTATAGAATCTTTGACCATCTCTAAAAGTTCTTTATCAGTATTTATTTTAGGACCTCCAGCTATTACAACAGGAACAATAGATCCTTCAATAACTTCTTCGAATGATCCTGGATCTCCAGTATAATTGGTTTTAATTATATCTACACCTAGTTCAAAACCAACACGTGCTACATGTTTAACCATTTCAGCATCGTTTTCATTTTTAATCTTTTTTCCACGAGGATACATCATTGCAAGTAAAGGAATTCCCCATTGACTACAAGTTTCAGCAACTTCACCTAATTCTTGCAACATTTTAGCTTCAGTTTTAGCCCCAATGTTAACATGTACAGAAACTGCATCAGCACCCAGTTGAATAGCTTTTTCAACTGATGTGACAAGAACTTTATTGTTTGGATCAGGACTTAAGGATGTACTTGCTGAAAGATGAATAATAAGCCCAATATCACTTCCATATCCTCTATGTCCTTGACCAACAATTCCTTTATGCATTAAAAGAGCATTAGCTCCACTATTTCGGATATTATCAATAGTTTTACTTATATTCACTATTCCACTAATAGGACCTATGGTGACTCCATGATCCATTGGTGCAATTACAGTTCTTTTAGTTTTCCTATTGATTATTCTTTCTAACCTAATTTTTTTTCCAATCATATTAAATATTTCCTATTTGTTCTTTATATTAAAGATATAAGATAATTAGCATTTTCATGTAAGATTTTCAATTTATTATAAAGTTCTATACTCTGAGTTTATAAATTTTTATTAATAAATTTATAGCATTTGTAAATTTATTTTTATTTATCTATATATTAATTTATATTTATTTATATCACTTGACTTTTAAACAAATAAATTCCTCTAATTTACTCTTATTTAATCTAATTTACTCTTGTTTAAGGGTTATTCTCACAACAAGAGAGAATGTAAATGATTCATTTTGGACGGTTTATCATGATTGAATTGTGTTTTATTTAGATAAAATCGAAATATTTAAATAATATTAAAACCAACTTATAATCAAGGGTTATATTATTTAAAAGTTTATGAAAGTTATTATTTTTTAAGCAAAAGATTTTATTGAAAATTTTATTTTATATAATTGTTTGATTATTATGACTACTAGAGTTTATATTGAAGATTTAGCCGATATGGGGTTTCCTCTGAAAGATTTTTGGACTACTAATGATCATGTCATTTTATTCCCTGTATCTTGCACGGTTTCTTATCGTTTTTACAATAAATTAATCAGTAAAAGTTTTAAATGTATACTGTCAGAATATATGACTATGGTTTCAGTTGAGATTATAGGATCACCTTTAAATACATTTGACAAAATTGTTGAAGTTTTAAATCAGGAGAAAGAAAAATATAATATTTGACTAATATTCAATTAATTTGAAGTAATTTATTTTTGGTAACCTTTTAAAATAAATTTTTTTATTCGTTCTTAATTTAATTCAATTTTAACTTATTATATAATAGATTATATTTATTTATAAGCTTAAAGGATAAATATAATAGTAATGTATCTAAAGTGATTAAATAATATAAAATCATTTTGATAGAAAATACATATCAAAAAATACATATCAATACAAAAAGATATATAAACTAAGGTGAATTTTGTGAATTTAAAAGAAAATCTTTCATCAGCACTTTCTGGAAGTGATGTAGATGTTAAACCAGTTGTTAGTGTCACACAACTGGCAATTGTTGAAGCGATGGATAAAACAGGAGCTTCTTGGACAGAAGCACATACCGATCCTGAAAAAATGGCGAAATTAGGAAGTTCATTATATGACCTTGCAGGTCTTGAGTGTGCTAGATTGCCGTTTTGTGTTACGGTTGAGGCAGAAGCAATAGGAGCTCAAGTTGATTTAGGTGGAAAGGATAAGCCTCCTCAAGTTTCATCTTCACCATTTTCAAACAATAATGATATTGACATTCCAAGTGATTTTTTAGATAAAGGTAGAATTCCAACTGTTTTGAAAGCTATTGAGATTTTAAAAGAAACTCATGAAGATCTTCCAATAATCGTTGGAGTCACAGGACCTTTTACTTTAACAGGACATTTACTTGGTGTTGAAAGTCTTGTGAAGCTTTTAAAGACTGATCCTATTGAAGTAGAAGAACAAGTTGAAAATTCACTTGATGCTGATATGGATTATGTAGAAGCTATTTCTGAGCTTGAACCAGATGCTATTTGTGTTGTCGAACCAACTGCATCTCCTGAACTTATTGACCCTTTGCAGTTTAAATCTATTGTTAAACCAAGATTAGAAGATTTAGCTAATTTTATCAATGTTAAAAAAATTCTCCATATTTGTGGTTCTACACAGAGTATAATTCATGATATGGCAACTATTGGTTTTGATGGAATTAGTATTGAAGAAAAGGTAGATGTATCTAAGGCAAAAAAAGATCTTATTGATGTTTCTTCATCATCAGCTGGAGGTAGTTGTTCAATAAACAAAGAAGGTAATATTTCAAAGATTGTAGGAAATGTATCTACAAGTCAGACTTTGTTTACAGGGACAATAGAAGATGTTAAAAATGATGTTAAAAGAGCTTTAGATGATGGTGTAGATATTTTAGCTCCAAGTTGTGGTATTGCTCCATTGTCTCCGATTGCTAATATTAAAGCGATGGTTGAAGCAAGAAATGAATATTTTAATGTTTAAATTTCTATTATTTTATTCTGTTTTTTTTGTCTTAGTTGTGCAAAAGTTTGATGGATGAAAAATAAAAAAGGTAAAAAATAACTTTCATACAAAATATTGAGACTATGATTAAAGAATAGGAAATGATTGTTGTCAGCTTCTAGTTTAAGTACATAATAGTTAAAAAGTAGTAATTAAATACATTTTTTATAATAATTATTTTATATATTCTATTAAATAATATCATATTTTATTAACTAATAAAAAAATAGCAATGCTGTCAACTTAAGAAAATTATTTTTTAAACTTTGATTGAAATTGAAAATAAAGCTTAGATAAACAAGATCTTAAACAGAAAAATTAATCAAAAATCCTTAAGTTTACAGCATTGAAAAAAAAATAAGAGATATAAAAAAAAATAAGAGATATATTAATTAAATGAGATGATATATTAACAAGGTGTCTCATTTTCATGAAAAATTCAAGACATGAAAAAATGTATCTGGTGAATCTGAAAGGTATATTATAGTAGTTTCAAAAAGTACAGCTTAAAACTTATTTAAATTTAAAAA
>JAISZW010000258.1 GCA_031284445.1 Candidatus Methanovirga basalitermitum
TAACTGTATTTTTCAAGTATGAGTTTTGTGTGGATGATACTTTTAGTAAAGTAAAGGTTTATGATCATTTTCGATTTTTTTCAAAAATCGAAAAAAACTCCACACTTTTTTACACCCTCAAAATGGAGGTAATAATATGGCAGAGTTTTCACTTGATGTTAAAGAAATAGAGCAAGAAGTAGAGAACACTATCAAAACTGAAGAAAACGATTTGTAAAAAACAGAGATTCAAAAGCAGGCTGAAGATAATGCTGTTGCAATTTTTAAAGCAGATCTTGATAATCCAAGCGAAAGACAGAATATTTTAAAACCTTTAGATGAGTTTGGTCTTTCTACAATAAATAGATCTCAATCAAGAAATAAACTTTTAGCTACTCGATTTGCTGATTTTGAGAAAGGAGGAGAAGATTCAAGTGAGGTTGGAGAAAAATTATCTGAGTTAAATATGCAAATGAAAGATTTAGATCCAGGTCTGCTTGATTTCACTAAAAAAGGGTTTTTGGGAAATATTTTTAATCCTGTTAGAAGATATTTCAATAGATATCAAAAAGCAGAGACTGCTATAGCAAATATAATAAAATCTCTTGATATTGGTAGTAAAACTTTACAGAATGACAACACGACCCTTATTGCTGAAGAATCTCATTTAAGAGATTTGACAAAAAAGCTTATGAAGGACATTGAATTAGGTAAGATGATGGATGAATCAATTGAAGTTCAAGTTCGTAAAGCTGAGCTTGATGATGTTGAAGAAGCTAAGATTTCTATTGTTCGTGAGGAAATATTGTTTCCACTTAGACAAAGGGTTATGGACATGCAGCAAATGATAGTCATAAACCAGCAAGGTATTGTATCATTAAATGTAATTAGGCGAAATAATAAAGAGCTTATTCGAGGAGTTGAACGTGCGAAAAATGTTACAATAACTGCTTTAAGGACAGGTGTTATGGTTGCAAGTGCATTGTACAATCAAAAAATAGTTATGGAAAAAATCAAGATGCTTAATGAAAATACCGAGAGCATAATCGAATCCACTTCACGTATGTTGCATGAACAAGGAAGTGAAATACAAAAAGCAAGTATGGAAACGATGATTTCACCAGAAGTCCTTAAAATATCTTTTAATGATGATATGGCTGCAATAGAAGATGTGAGTAAATATAAGGAGCAAGTTCTCCCTAAGATGCAGGAAAGTATTAATTTATTTTATGAAATGGCTCAAGAAGGTCAGAAAGTCGTTGATAAAATTGAAATTGATGGTGTTGGTTCTAGATAATTCAAAATTGAGAAGATTGCATGACTAAAGTTTGTAATTATTGCAATGCTATTGTTAATGATAATGATTTATTTTGCAGTAAATGTGGAAATAACACAAAACAAATAAATTTTTTACTAACTCAAAACGGTAGTCAAGAGGTTCTTGATAATTTAAGAAAAGTAACTGAACAAGCAATCCTTAATTTAAGTGTTGATCTAAAAAAAGAGATTTTAATGGGCTTTTAGATTTTACAATTGGATACGATACAGTTGGAAACTTTGTTGATGCAAATCCAGATTTTAGTTCGAAGAATAGATATGTTTGAAAATTAAATATAAATTCTATGAAGTTATCACCTTGGAAGAAAAAATAGAAAAAACATTCAAATAGCTATTCAAAAAAAAAACATTCCTGAAGATGAAGCTAAAAAATTAGCATAGAAATGGATCATTGGAAATGAGTATTTTTCAATTTTCATCTTTTATTTGTCTCCCCATTTTACTGTGTTGATAACTTGCTTTAATAAATGAAACAAATAATGGGTGTGCATTATTTGGTCGTGATTTAAATTCTGGGTGGAATTGGCATCCTAAAAACCATGGATGATCTTTAAGTTCAACAATTTCAACCAAGAATCCATCAGGTGAAAAACCAGACAATGTTAAACCACTTTCAACAAGTTGTTCCTTAAATTTATTATTAAATTCATATCTGTGTCTATGTCTTTCATTAATTATGTCCTGTTTATATATGTTCCTTGCCATAGTGTTTTCAACAAGTTTGCAATCATAAGAACCTAAACGCATAGAACCTCCCATATTTTTAATTTTCTTCTGTTCCTCCATCATATCTATAACAGGATACTCTAAGTTTTCACTAAATTCACTACTATTCGCATTTTTTAAACCTATTTTTCTCGCGATTTGGATAACCATGGAGTGCATTCCAAGACAGATTCCAAATATGGGTACATCATTTTCTATGGCATAAGCAACAGCTTCAAGTTTTCCTTCTATTCCTCTCTCACCAAAACCACCAGGAATAATAATGCCGTTTAGATCATTTAAAACTTCCTTATCTAATGAGTCAACATCAGAGTCAACAAACTTCACCTCAACTTTAACTCCATTCTTTCCACCACCATGAACTAGTGCTTCCTTAATACTTATGTAGGCATCTTCAAGTTCAATGTATTTACCTATGATTCCAATTTTGACAATTGCATCCTCTTTTTTAAGAGATTTTACAACTTTTCTCCAAATATTTAAATTAGAAAAGTTAGTATTAAGGTTTAATTTAAGTCGATTACTTATATATTCTCCTACATTCTCTTTATCCATTAGAAGTGGAACTTCATAGATTGTTGAAGCATCAGGAGTATTGATAACAGCATCAAATGGAACATCACAGAAATGTGCTATTTTTTCTTTCATGTTTTTATCAATTGGTTGTTCACTCCTGCAAACAATCATATCAGGATTTATACCTGTACTTCTAAGTTCTTTTGTACTATGCTGAGTTGGTTTTGTTTTAAATTCTCCTGCTGCTTTAAGATAAGGAACATGAGTCACATGAACAAAAAGCACATTATCATGACCTTCTTCGTTTCTAAGCTGTCTTAAAGCTTCTAAAAAAGGTTGACTTTCAATATCTCCAACAGTACCACCAAGTTCAACTAAAACAACATCAAAACTTTCGATTTTCGCTATTTTCCTGACCATTTCCTTAATTTCGTCTGTTATATGAGGAATTATCTGAACACAATCTCCTAAGAAATTTCCTTTTCTTTCTTTTTCTATAACTGATTTGTACACTTTTCCTGTTGTAATATTAGATATTCCTGGAAGTTCAACATCTAAAAATCGTTCGTAATGTCCCAAATCAAGATCAGTTTCCATACCATCATAGGTCACAAATACCTCACCATGTTGATAAGGATTTAATGTACCAGAATCCCAATTTAAGTATGGGTCGATTTTAATTGCACCTACTTTTAAACCATTAGATCTTAAAATTCTACCAATAGAAGCTGATGTGATTCCTTTTCCAATAGAACTTACAACACCGCCAGTAACTACAATAAATTTTGTCATATAGGTTTAACTCCATTTTAAAAATCTAATCATATTTCAAGTTATCTTGATAAAAATTTATATTATAGTGGAATAAAAGATTTTTGTGATCGATAATTTGAATTAAAATTTATTATTTTAAATAATTTGAATTAATATCGTTAGTTCTTTAAAATATTAATTTTTATTTTTGAAACTGGACAACGATTATTTTTTTTAGTCCAAAAAACCACTAAAAATGAATAGCTACATATGCACATGTTCCAATACATAAGCATAGTAAAAAAGGTAGTTTTTCGTGAAAATTGGAATTGTTGCAGACCCTCTTTTTTAAAAAATATTAATTATAAATTTGAGTCTGTAAAAAATTATGGAGTTATTTGAAAAATTTACTTTTATTTAGAGACTGGGCAATAATTCTATATTCATGTTTATGCATTGCTACATGTACATTTTGAATAACTTTTATCCCATTTAAATACATAAAAAAATAATCATTATCCACATTATGAATAAATTATAAAAATTTTAGAAAAACTCCAGAAAATTCACCCCATAATAAATTTTTTAATTAAAAATTTAACAAATTATAGTAAGTTTTAAAAATTTCTCATTGAAATTCTTCATTAGAAAACAAAATTTTTCTCTATTTACAAACATTATTTCATATACCATATTATTTCATATACCATATTATTAATAATAGATATTATGTAACTCATTATTTAAAAAGTTTATGGTAATCAGATAATACTATCAACTTAAGAAAATTATTTTTTTAAACTTTGATTGAAATTAAAAATAAAGCTTGATAAACAAGATTCTAAATAGAAATTTTAATCAAAAATCCTTAAGTTGACAGCAATGCATTCAAATTGAATAACATTCTACGATAACGAAACTTTTTCTTATTATTAAAATAAACACATTTGAAGTTATTTCCTCTTATTGTTTGCATGTCAAGAAAAATATCAATCTTTAATTTATAATTATTGAAAATCTTCGATTTTTGGTAATTAAGATACATTCTATCTTTTTCAATTACTATTGAATCAAATCGTTAACTATATAATGTTGTAAAGACAAATTGCTTATAAGTATGAGTTTAGTTGTGATCATACTCATATTTATAAGCTTACACCTATTTAAAGATTTTTACTTCGTTTAAACATTATTTTAAATCGGAATAAAAGGTATTGCAAAATTCACAAGATTTTTGCTCTATAATGTGTATTTTTTACATCTCGTTATGTCTATCTCTAATAATAAATTTACTGGAAAAATGAGCCTGTAAAAAATTGTGGAGTTATTTGGAAAAATTTACTTTTATTTATAAATAAATTTGAAAATTTTAGAAAAACTCCACAAAAATTTACACCCTCGATGAAATATTCTAAAAGAACATTAAAAGAAGGAATAAGAAATAAGGACAGATTAATCTTTGATAAAGGGTTATTACAGCTATAAAAAAAACTATCAAATAGGAATTTCTAAGAATAAAAAATTTTTCAAAATAATTAAAATATCTAATATAATAAGAGTGTAAATTTTTGTGGAGTTTTTTCTTATATTGCTCCATTTCCCATTTATAAAGCTAAGTACTATAATAATCCATTAATTACTGAAAATCTTCGATTTTCATAATTACAAAAATCTTCGATTTTTGGTAATTGTCTTAAATTTACTTTTAGGGTGGGGTATCAAGAAATATAAAATCCATTTTTTAGTCATTATGATTATGAGGTCTATCACCAGAATTTTTGACAGAGCCTTTATTTTAATTTATTTTTTTATTTTATATGGTATTTGATATATTTTTTGAATATGTATTTCTTATGGATGATATTATAGTAAATTAAAGGATTTGAAGGATTTTCAATTTTTTTTTCAAAAATCAAAAAAACTCCACAATTTTTTACAGGCTCAAATATTACAAAGACATATAAAGAGCAATGAAAAATCTAAAGAAGCATTACTTAAGAACACAGTACAATAAAGTAAAAATTGGGTGATAAATTAGCTGAAATATAGATCCTTTAGTTAA
>JAISZW010000008.1 GCA_031284445.1 Candidatus Methanovirga basalitermitum
CAATGCTGTCAACTTAAGAAAATTATTTTTTTAAACTTTGATTTAGATTAAAAATAAAGCTTGATAAACGAGATTCTAAATAGAAATTTTAATCAAAAATCCTTAAGTTGACAGCATTGGACCTTTAAAATAAATCTAATGAAAATGTGATTCTCATGAGATGTGAAATTTGTGGCGAAGTAATAGAAAATGATAGGTCTCTTAAAACAAAAATTGATGGTTCTGTTTTAGATGTTTGTACAAATTGTTCTAAATTTGGTAAAATACAAAAAGTACCTCCAAAACCTAAGACAATAATTAGCAAAGGTAAACCCAAAAGTAATGATAAGAAGGGTGTTGTGAAGAAAACTATTAAGACTATCTCTAAAGATGAACCAATAGATGAATTGGTAGAAGATTATAATATTATAATTAAAGAGAAAAGAGAGTTTCAAGGCTTATCAAGAGAGCAGTTAGCAAGTAAAATCAGTGAAAAAGCTTCAGTTGTGGGTCGTGCTGAAAGTGGAAAGATGATTCCAGATATAAAATTGGCTAAAAAATTTGAAAAAGCTCTTAAAATAATTTTAATCGAAAAAATTGGAGAATTTGATTTAAAAGAAAATTTAAAGTCAGATGATAATGAACCTACCTTAGGTGACATTGTTAAAATCAAAAAATGAGTTAGTTTTAGATAATAAGGAATATATATATCCCCGACTTTAATTAGATATTTAATTGATAAAATTAAAAAAACTGGTGCTAAACCATTTTGACAGATACCAATACATTATACTTTGGTTTAAGACATAAATCAGTAGATCACTTAAAAACAGCTACATTAAATGGATTTTTATTTTCTGTTGTTGGAGTTCCATTAATAATAGCTGACGGACTTAATAGTGAATATTAAGTTTTAATATAGATAACTCAGAAGCATATAAAAAACTATAAAGATTGGAGTAGACATTTTTAATACTGATGGACTTCTTGTTGCATCACATTTTAAAGGTCATGATTTAAATGGTTTTGCAGGAGCTATTAAAAACTTATAAACGAATTGTGCAACCATAAATGGCAATTAAAACAACATGAAGTTTTTAAACCAATTATGCAAGATAATTTCATGTACTATTGATGCGATTGATTTAAACTGGAGAGATAATATACCTCTGTTCATTGAAAGAATGGGAGAATATGTTTTAGGAGCAGTTGAAAATAAGCAAAGTAATAGCTTATGTTAATTTTTTAACAGATATAACTCCTCATTGTGACTGTTTTCCATTTAGTGATGCTCCAATTGTTCATGATCTGATTTTTAGCTTCTAATGATCCAGTAGCTATTGATACTGCGAGTTTATACTTAGTAAATCAGCGAAAAGACTCTGTCAAAAATTTGGTTGATAACAATTGTTATATTCAACCACATAACAATTGTTATAAGCAGAATAGTATTAATAAAAGATGTGTGATATTTAATAATCTATGATCAACCAAAAAATACCCAATGCTGTCAACTTAAGGATTTTTGATTAAAATTTCTATTTAAAATATTTTTTATCCAATATTTATACTTAATTTCAATCAAAGTTTAAAAAAATAATTTTCTTAAGTTGACAGCATTGAAAAAATACCATACAATAACTATATATGTTGATGACATATTTAAACATGATGTAAATTTAAAAAATAGCATATCATGGCTTAAACCAAATGTAACATTTTTTTTGACTCGTGAAATAATAAATTTCCTCAATACAGAAGTTAAAGTTGTATATTGGGATGGTGAAGATTTAGTATGCCCTAAATGTGGAAATAAATTACATAAAAACTCATATCATGAAAGATTAATCAATGAAAATGATTTAATCCACACACACAAAAATATAAATGCTCAAATAAAAAAAATGTGAGTACTACCACACAACAAATATCGACAATATAGTTCCAAAACACTACAATCACGAGATAAAAATTAGAAACAAACCGTATACCAATGTTTTAATTGGTTATAATTCTTTTAAAAAGGTATCAGAACAAATAATGAATAAATTCAATGCTAAACCATCAAGACAAACCATTTTAAATTTTCATAGAGAAACCGACTTAAACCTAAAAATTAGAAAAAAAGGTTTTAAATATATGATAAAAATGAGTTAAGTGGTGTTTATTGCGATTGAACGAGTTACCAGTTTAAACCCTGAATTCAATGATAGAACGATTAAAAACACATTAAAATGCATTGATGTGAAAGGAATATTATCAGACGGTGATAAATCTCATGCTCCGATTTTTGATAGTTTAAATGTACCGCACCAACCTTTGACTAATAATCAGATTGAGTGTTATCATGGTGTTGCACTACCTAAAGGGGGAAAAAATTTATAGGACTGAAAAGAATTTATAGGGCTTCGAGATTTGGTAGGATTAGATATTACTCACAACACTTAGTTACAACGGAAAAACAAACCTACAAAGGCTTGCAGAATCATGAAAAAAGTAGAACCCTATAAATATGATGGTAATTTATCTTTAACTAACTGTACTGCTACAATAACGATGAAAAACTAAAAATCGATGAAATATAGCTTTGATAAGGATAAGAATTTTGATAATAAAAAAGGAATAGTGAGAATATTTTTAAAGCTTGAATAACGATTTATAGTAATCTAAATAAAATTATTGAAACAGCTATTAATACTATATTTGACAAAAAGTCTGTTAAACTTGTTTCAAATGGAATATCAATGTTATCAGGATCAAGCCCGTGAAGATAGGAAAATATTGAAACATTGAATACAACGAAGATTAAAATAGGGATTAATACTAATCCTGATATAGTACTGATTAGTATCATTGTTATAAAACTTAATTGTGAGGTTCCAAGGAAATAAAGAAGGCTTTCCACTAAAATAGCTATTAGTGGATAGATTATAGTAGCTAATACTAAAATTAATTTAAAGTTTTCTCTTAATTCCTTACTTAGTTTGTAAGTTGGTTTTATTATACCTAAATGAATAGCTGAAGTTAATCTACTGCTTAAAATACTTAGTAAACCACCACTTTCACCTGAAAATATCGGAACTAAAGATAGAAGACTTTGATTTCTTAGTAGAGTGGGCATGAACATATTTAGAATTTGACCTGCTGAAATTCCCATCAATGAAGATAGGAACAAAATAGGAGTATTTTGTTTTAAAATCTTTTTCATTGTTGAGCTTGAATTATAAGCAAAGTAAAATGAAAGTAAGGTAAATATAAAGATTAAAGTAGTGACTATTATTTTAAGAATTTGATTATGAATAAGTAAGGTTATATAAATTGCAATGAGAATTGATGGTAAGGTGAATAAGTCTCCTAAGGCTGTGATTATTGGAGTGGTTATATTATCAGGATCCCAACCATTCTGAAAACTTTTAATGGGAATTATGATGGTTGTAGGTAACATTACCAAACTTGAAATTAATCCACCAAAGGAAGATATTATTATAAAGTCAACTAAAGACATGCTATTAAAATTAAGTAGTCTACATGTTATTTTAGCCAAAATTCCTAAAGATATTGATAATATTAAAGTTAAAATAATTGATGATTGAATATTCTGACTTAAAACATCTGATTTTTTAAGTTCTGGAGATAATGTTCCAATATGAAGATTTGTTCCAATTCTGGATGCCAATGCTCCATAAATATTCCCTCTCATTCCTATTGAACCAGGTATTAGAACTATTAGACCAGGGAAACTTTCTAAGTATAGAGTCATGTTTCCCAATATAATCCCTGCAAATAAGTCTCCAAAAGCACAAATTAAAAGTCCTATTAAACTTTGAGTTAGCATTGCTTTATTAGTCTTTAAAAAGGATTTCCCTTCAGTTTTAGTAAATAAACTTAATCCTTTTTTACTAATATAAATAGTTAGGTTTATAAATATTAAGGTTATGTTTGATATAAAATGACGAATGAATTTCAAAAGAGCTTTGCTCATCGGTTTCACCTATCATTTTAATCAAATCCTATATTGGCATTATATCTTACTATTTTTAATTAAATATCATCCAAAGACATTTCATTGTTAGTTAACTTCTTTAATATGACTGAACCAGTTTCTGTACCCTTAAATATCAGAATATCTCCTTCAAATAAAATAGTATCTCTATTTGGACCATAAATCCAAGATTCTTCTCTTCTTATAGCGATTATTTTCATTCCAGTTCTTGTATTTAAAAGCAGTTCACCCAATGATTTTTGAGAAAGCTCAGAACCATTTAAAATTGATGTTCTACTTACAATTTCTTCAGATTCTTCCATGACCATTTTAAAAACAGGATGTGGCTTTAAACCTTTCAAAACTAAATCAGCAATATCTTTTGCAGAGTTAGCAATACTTTCAGCAGCTTCAGCTATTTCAAGAAGAGGAGTCAATTTTTCAGCATCCTCTATTGAACGCGCAGCAATAAGTGATTGCATTTTTATCTCATAGTTAAAACCATTCACTTTATTTTCAAGTTTTAAAACTTCTTCAGCTACTTCTTTATTATTAAATAAAACGGATGAATAAGCTAAATCAACCATAAGTTCTGATAAATTTTTCATATCAATTAATGTATCTTTAATACTTGCCAATTTTATTCCTCTCAATTTAGTCATTTTTTTAATCATGATTAAGTTTTAAAAATACATTTTCTTCTTATTTTTAGTAAATCTTCTTTTTTTGTTTGAAGGTCTTTAACACTCTCGAAAATTTCCTTTATTTTAGGTTTAACACAATTTACAACCTTTTTTTCATGAATCCAAGTGCAATCCATACAATTCCAAACATTTTTATTCTTAATCCATTTTCCACCAGTAGACCCATCGCCACATGGATAAAACGGACAATAACAAAAATCACATTGTTGATTACTCATATCATGACAAGGATAATATTCACAATTTTTATTATATCCTTTAGGACTTTCATCATTTATAAAATTAGTGTAAAACTCTTTTGTTAAAGGATGTATGTAAGGTATTATAACTACACTTTGAGGAGTGATTAATTTACTATTTTCAATGTAAGTCATTTTGTTTCCAATTATTAAAATATTGTTTAAGTCTAATTCATCTCTATTTAAATCCTTTAATTTAACTGCATTACAATTTGTATTGTTGACTAAACCAATCCATATATCCTCTTTTTTTAAATCTAATAAAATTTCTTTTATTAAATCAAAATATTTTTTTCCTTTATAGATAGCCATTACAAAGTTCGATTTAGCACTAGTTTCAATTTTCTCTTTAATTTCAGATAAAGGAGTTAAGTCACTACTTAAATCAATAGCTACAAAATCAGTTAAAGGAGCTCCAAGCAAAGTCGCCCCATAACTTATCGATGATACGGATGGATAAATCTTAAAATCAAATTTGTCATGTTTACCTAAGTTTTGAAAAAAAAGATTTGCCAAACCAAAGGTTTCAGGGTCTTCACAATCTATTAATGCAACCTCTTTATTAGGATTCATAGAAATTCCAAGTTCAACTAAGTGAACTCTATCTCCCACATATTCATGTATTATTTTCCCTTCTTCTATAAGATCTTCAATCATTCTTAGATTTTCTTTATATCCAACGATAATTTCAGATTTTTTAAGTGCATTCAAAGCCCCAATAGTCATATTTTCTCTATTAGAATCAACTCTGATAATATGTAACATCTTATCTCCAAATCTTCCTTAATTAAGTTGCATAACTGAAATAATTTTAATAGTTGAAGTATCAATCTTTATCTTTTTACCATCTTGCTTTGCAGTTGCAGAAGCAGTCACCTTTAAATCAGGAGTAGCTTTTATAATAACTCCCACACTTGAATCACTAATTCCAGAATACCCTAAAGCCTCAATTTTAACATTAATAATTTTTTTGCCATTTAAACTCTGATTAGATGTAGCATTCATAGCATTGATATTTATTCCATCGACTTGAGCAAGACCTTTTAAAGCATCCGCAACATTGGCTCCATTAGAAATTTTATAAATATTTGAATCTTTGCCAATGATATTATTAATATTCTCTTTATTAAAAATATCTAAAATAGATTGAATCTGCATATCAACCAGTCCCTGAATATTTGGAATTTCAGATGTTACAATTGTATAAGATCCAATCAACCCAGCTTCAAAAAACACTATCATTAATGATAAAATCAGTAAGATTTTCATTATGTCTCCTATCTTCCCCATTACCTCACCTAAGTACATACTATAACACAGCTTTAATGCTAATAAGTTATAACTCACTATCAATGATTATTTTATCAAATAGTCTTCTAAGTATTATTTGTTTACAATATATGGATATTATTATTTAAATACTTTTTCACTAAGTGAGGATGTAAATTTTTGTGGAGTTTTTCTAAAATTTTCAAGTTTATTTATAAATAAAAGTCAATTTTTCCAAATAACTCCACACTTTTTTACACCCTCCACTAAGTTTCTTAATTTTTGAATTATAGTCATTTTGGAAAAGTTTGTCATTTTATAAAATATTATATCCAATATAATTTATTTAAATTTGATTTAAAGAATTTTTATAATTATAATTAAGATTAATAATTGATAAACAT
>JAISZW010000048.1:0-20000 GCA_031284445.1 Candidatus Methanovirga basalitermitum
AACAAGAGAAGACAAGAAAAACATTATTTCTTTAAAGAAGAGAAATGGCTACAATATCATTTAACTTTGCAGATGGTAACACATAATCTCACTTACCACATCCCTCTTAAAAAACTCAACTTACAAAACATAAAAGGTAAAATCTGGAGAAAATATGATAAAGTAACACCAATGATGTCTGCAGAAGAAACTGACCATGTATGGTCTCTAAAAGAACTATTAACATTCCCATTCCACGTACACAAAAACATCAGTAGTTAAAAGGGTCACTACCTAAATAAATATATATTAGATATTAATATTTTATAAAATAACAAATGCCCCTGAAATGACTATAATTTTATAAATATTAATTAATAAAGTTGCTGTAATTTAACTTTATTCCTTATGATGTTCAACTTATTTAATAGAGTTCATAAATCTTTTTTTGATTGATTCTGGTGTTAAATCGATAATTTCTACATTTGCATTTCCAGATGAGGTTTTGTAGTGAATGAATGTGCTGTTTGTTTGTTTTTTGGTTAAAATATCTTTGAAGCTGATTTTATTGAAATCATGACTGTTTTTAAATCCTATACTTTTAGCTATTCTTAATAGGTTGATGTTTTGAGTGTAGGTAGGTTGGTTTCCTGTTGAACCATATACATGGTTGTCAATAATGATTAGGATGAGGTTGTCTGGGTTTTGGTTTGCTATTGTGACTAATGATCCTAAGTTCATTAGAATTGATCCATCCCCGTCTATGATTATGGTTTTTTCTTCTTGAGATAATGCCAATCCTAAACCAATGGAGGAAGCCAGTCCCATCGATCCTATCATGTAAAAGTTCCTGTTTCTATCTTTTATCTCATATAGTTCTCTTGATGGGAAGCCTATGTTTGCTACTACTATTTCATTGGTGATATGTTCCATAATGCTCTTTATTGCATCATATCTTCTCATTTAATCACATCAGTTTTCTATTTGTTTTTTTGCATTTTTTCTTATTTTTCTTTTTTCTTGGTTTTTTTGGAAAAGGATTTTCTTTTCTGATTTTTTCAACTTTTTCTATATACTCTTCTTTGATTTTTTCATCTAACTTTCCATTGAAGAAGTCTTTTCTAACTGAAAGAGATATTTTTAAGGCAAGTGCTCTGGATATTTTCCCACGAACCCACCACTTTGAACTTCTAACATCTGGATGTTGGTAAATTATTCCATGTTTTGGTGGGTTTTCACCAGTTTTTAAGTGTCTAAATAATGCTTTTTCAGCACCTAATATCTGTATTGTCCCTGATGGATAAAGAGCTAATTTTTTTAGGCTTCCAACATGAGCAATTAGCTTGGCTCCGAGTGAAGAACCTATTAAGTTTTTTAGATTTGGAGATATTTTATCCATTTTGATGTCAATATATTCTTCAATAGCTTCCCTTGATTTTTGTAGACTTTTTATAGATTTTCCAAAGCCTTTAATCATTTTCAAATCTTCAATTTCAATGTCTGCTCCATTACTAACATCAACATTTATCCCATATTCTTTAAGATGATTTTCTATTATTTCTTCTCTATTTCCAACATCGGCTATTAATTTAATGTATATGTCATTTTTATTGATTACTTCCATTTCTGGGAAATAAATTGCATACCATTCTCTTATTCTCTCTGTGAGTTTACCAATAGCTTCATCAATTTCATCTATGGCATTTATGCTTTGAATAAGTAACTTATCCTCTTCTTGAGAGGATTCTTTCATTTTTAACTTTGCTACTTTATTAAGAGTCTCTACAATGAGTTTTTTCATATTTTCATTTTCAAATCCCATATGCAATAAAACTTTCTCTAAATTTTCTCTTAGATATTTCCCCCCAATACTTATAGGTTTTACTATAATTTCATGATTGTCTAAATTAATTTTTGTTTTATAATCAGAAATTCTTTTATTTGATTCAATATTAATCACTGAATAGTCTTTAACTATTCTATTTATAATATCTATTTCTTCTTTTAAGATTTCTTTGTTTAAGTTTTTTATTATCTTTAAATGGATTTTATTATCTTTAAAACTCTCATAATCAATTATTTTAAGGTTTTTATCAAATGCTACAATGCCACCAATGCATGTTGAGATATATGCCTTCATAATCATTGCCTATCTTTAGATAATCATATTATAGTAAAAAATTTAATTTTTGGCACTAAAATTCTTGATTTATTTATATATAATCATTTTGGAAAAGTTTGTCATTTTATAAAATATTAATATCAAATATAATTTATTTAAATTTGATTTAAAAAATTTTATAATTATAATTGATAAAGATTACTATTATCACTATATACATTACCATTATCGCTATATAATCTGATAGTTTTAATGTTAATTTGATGCTACACTATAAATAAAATTCATGTGATTAAATTAGTTTAAATAAATGTTGGTGTTGACCATTTAACTACTGATGTTTTTATTCCTGTGGAATGGAAATGTTAATAATTCTTTTAAAGTCCATACATGATCAGTTTCTCCTACAGACATCATGGGTGTCCACTTCATCATATTTTTTCTTTACATTTTATGTTCTTATAAATTAAGTTTTTTAAGAAGAATGTGGTTTAGTGAGATATGTGTTACCATCTACAAAGTAAGATGAAATTGCACCCATTCGTCTTTTTTTAGAGTAATAATGGTTTTCTTGCTAATCTCTTGTTTTTTTCTCTTATAATTTAAATTTTCTTCGCTCAATATTAGCTGGAGATTTGAGAACTGCTAATGTCATCAGATCTCCACATACTATCTTGAAACAATAAACTAAATTTTGATCTTCTCTTTATTTTATTATCAGTAGTTCGTAAAGTAAATTATTAATTGTGTGGTGTATATTATTAGGTAGTGTACCATATTACTTAAGTTTTATATAGTAGTTATGCCCATATAAGATATACATAAAAAATTGAGGTGTTTATTTTGGGTAAATGTGGTCCTAAACCAAGTTTGTGAATGTTGCTTGTCCAAATATAAGGATTGTAAAGATTATGGTAAAATATGAAAACGGTAATGTGGTAGGTAATGGTACTTATAAAAATAAAAACGGGGTCGGATAAAATCAGGAGGTTTCCCTCCTAACCTCTCCTAAGAACGGCTCGTGTCACTTTCATGACAAATCGCTCAAACACATCTTCATCTGTTAATGTAGAAATCTTCGTTTCTTGAAATATTCTTTTTTGGATTTATCATAAGGGCTGTGATTAAATTGTATCATAAAAATGCCTTTTTATAGGTCCAAACCATTTTAATTAGTTTGTTACCTTCTTTGGGTCCATTTAAGATCTAATTGCTTCTACGCTTTCCATCATTTATAAGCTGGGAAATAGGTTTTCTTTATCTATTTCATAGGCTTAGGTGGATGTAATTAAGTCTAATAATTGTACTGTATATGTACATGGTGTAAATGATTTGAATGATGTTGTGATTGATGCTGGAGGATTAAGTAATATATTCACAGTTAATTCATCATCCGCATTGAGATTAGAGAATATAATATGTAAAGGAGGATCATCTGAAAATGGTGGGGCAATTGAAAGTCGTGGCTCACTAATTCTTGATAATTGTTCTTTGGAAAATAATAATGCAAGAAGTGGAGGAGCATTATTTGCATTATTATCGAGTTTAAATAAGTGTGAAATAGTAAATACAGAGTTCACAGATAATACTGCTATAATTGGGGGTAGTGCTTACATTTTTGGTCAAAGTAATGATTTTAAAATGACAAATTCTACTTTTAAAAATAGTGAAGCCAGCAATGGTGGTGGATTTTATTTTCTTGGTGACAATTTGAATATTATTTTAAGTGATATTGATTTTTATAATAATAAAGCTTTAGTGAATAATCTTTTGTCAGATGGATTAGGTGGTGGACTGGGATTATTTGGAATATTTAACTGTAGTTTGACTAAAGCCAATATTCATGATAATGAAGCAACTTTTGGTGTTGGAGTATGTGCAATGGGTACTTTAAGTGTTGATTCAAATATGAGTATAGCTGATTGTAATATAAGTAATAACGAAGCTTTAAATTACGGTGAAGGTGTTCTTGTGCATTCAGTTTATGATGGTGGTATTTGTTCAAATTCTGGTACCCAGGATGTAGACGATCAAACGAAGACTAAATTCTCTGGTAACAAACTTAATGTTCCACTTTTGGTTTTGACTCTTGCTAAGTTTGATTTTCAAAAATATTTCTTTTTTTATTTATTTTTAATAATATATGACTGTTTAGTTTTAAAACTTCTATGGTTTGGTTTATGTTGTGTAAATTTGGAGTTTCATGTCATAAAAATTAAGCATAATTGTTTATCATTTGTTTTTTAAGATCTGATAGAAGATACTTGAACATCATGGTTATCCTTTAATAATTGAATCTCATCTAAGAGTATTTATATGATTAGATCATAAATTTATATCTGTTAAAAGATGACCCCTTCCTCTATTGTGGGGAGGTGTACTAACCACACCTAAAAGTATTTAAGGTGTAAAATACAAACTATAAACTACAGCAGTAAGAAGCGAAAACCAAGTTCTTATAGCTGTACTAAATTGAATTAAATTCAACAGTGGGGCGCACGGGGTTTGCCTTTGGAAAAACTAAGATAACTTAGTGGATTAGGAATCCCCTTACTCTTTAGGAAGGGGAGCTTCAAGGAGAGGTGTATTATATGTGTACAGTTGGAGGACCAATAGCTGATGTTGATATAAAAAAACTCAAAACTAAGAAATATAGATGTTTGGATTGTGGTAATGAGTTTAAAGGATTAGGTAGAAAAGTTATTTGTCCATCTTGTCAAAGTGATAATGTAGAACAGGTTTAATGTGTTTATGGATAAGAAGAGTATTAGATTAACTTCATCACAAGTATTATTCCTGATTGGAGATACAGGGACAGTTGGGATAGTAAAAGTAGCTAAAGAGAAGTTTTTATTTATAGGAACTCCAGATAAAGAAGAAATAGTTATATTTCTTGAAGAAGATGATATAATAGCTATCTCTGCTTTTGGAAAAGGTGAGAAATATGAGAAAGCTATTAAGTCTATGGCATATTTAATACGAGAGATGAATTCACCGATTGTTGTTTTAGAGAAGGATCATCCAAGTTCAAAAAGACTAGACATGGTCTTATCTGCTGGTAATAGTGTTCTATTAAGTTGTAATATTGTTCCTGGAACTCATCCAGAGCAAGATATTCTGTGTTCTTGTGATAGTCTTTCTGGTCTGGTAATAAATAAAACAATTGATGGGGTAGAAATAGAGAAAGATTTTGATAACTATAAAATTGAGGAAATCTAAATAATTGTCTCTAAAAGTTTGTTAAAGAGGTTTGAAAGCTACCTTTTAATTTAATAAATGGCTCTGCTCTGCTTACAACAACTCCTAACTTTTTAAGTTCATTGATGGTTTTAAACGGCATTTTTTTCCTAATGTTAATAATTTTAGAAGCTGATTTGGGTCCAATTCCAGGAACTCTTAATAATTCGTGTAAAGGTGCTGAATTAATTTCAACTGGAAATATATTCATGTTTAGAGCAGAAAGATATTTAGGATCTTCATCTTCTGAAAGCAAACCATTTTTATTAAATACTATTTCATCTACATCAAATCTGTATGTTTTTATAAGTGCTTCAGCATGATAAAGTTGAGCTGTTCTTTTACTACTGCATTTTTCTTTGCTTTCAAGTTCTGTTCCACTCACAGGATCAAAGGCACTAAAATAACTTCGATGTATATTTAATCTTTTGTAAAATGATTTTAATGAAGATAAAACCTCATGATCTGTTTCATCATTGGCTCCAATGACAAACTGTGTGGTTGCACCTGACTGAGCAAGGCTTTTGTCTTTTCTTTTTATTGAATCAATCCATTTAAATCTACGAAGAATGTCTTTTTTAAAACTTTTAGTTGGACTTATTTCAGATAGACCATCTGGAGTTGCAGATTCGAAGTTTATGCTAACCCTATTGGCGAGTCTCATGGCTCTTTTTATAGATTCTTTCGATGCCCCAGGAACTATTTTAAGGTGGATATAACTATTGTAGCCATAATCTTTTCTTAAAATCTTTGCAACTTCTATCATATTTTCCATAGTATAATTTGCAGATTTAATGATTCCTGAACTTAAAAATAATCCATAAACATACTTTTTTTGATAGTAATCAAGGAAAACATTAGTAACTTCTTCTGGTTCAAGTTTTAACCTTGTAAATTTATGTTTAGACTGATTAATACAATATTTACAATCAAAAACACATTCATTGGTCATTAAAACCTTAAATATAGGTATTTTACAATTATTGGATGTGGTATGGTAAATTCCAGGAAGATTAGTGTTTGATTGTTTAATATCATTTGAGTAATCACAAAGATCATACTGTGCATAGTCACAGAGAACCTGCATTTTTCTTAAGCTTTCCATATAATATATTAGCTACTTATATGTTAATAAGTTTTAATGTAATAAATTCAAAAATATTAAAATGATTCTATTAGTTTTTTATGGTCTTGGCATAGCTATTATCTCATGAATTTTTAAATCGAAAACATTTGCTGAATTAGCTGGGCTTAAAATAACACCAGTATCAACACCTTTTCCAGTTCCACCAATAGCTAAGATTTCTTCATCAACTGGGATGATACCTGCATCAGATAACATGATACTTATTTCAACACAAACTTTTATTCCTTGTGAGATGGTTCTAAGAGTTGCTGCCATTATCTCAACAGGAGTAATTCCTCCAAACTTATTGGAGATTCCTCTACCAACACCACTTAAAGCATGCGAACCAACATATGTTATGACTCCTTTATTTTCAAGTTTTCTTCTTACGTCCTCAGATATGTCAAGGACATTAGGTTCTTTAAATCCACTATTATGCGTTACATTTATAATTGTAAAGTCTTTTAATTCATCAGCTAACTTTAATGCAGATTCTCCTGAAGCAGAAGCAATAGCTACATATTTAATGGATGATTCGTTTAATCTGTCCTTAACTAATTTTATAAGTTCATCAGTATTTATTTTGCCTGGACTTTCAAAATAAGTTATTGATTTTTCCATTTTAACACCAATCTCTAAATATGTTTTCATCATATATAACTATTAACTTTCTCCATTCATTATTAACCATGAAAAATCTTAAGTTTATAGGTTGTGTGATAATCAACTCTGTCAACTTAAGGATTTTTTCTCTAATTTTTTGATACTGTAAAAAATCCATATGATAGACCAAAAATTTTGTGAATTTTGCAATATCTTTTGTCCTGATTTAAAATAATGTTTAAACACGATAAAAATCTTTAAATAGGTGTGAGTTAATAAATATAGGTATGATAACAACCAAACTCACACCTGTAGGTGGTTTGTTTTTACAGTCATTTATATAGTAATAGACATAATTTTTAAAAATGTTCATTAAAAATTTATAAGTAAAAATATGACTTTTTAATAAAATAATTACTTTTATCATCTTTATTTATTAAAATAATTTTAAATAACAATTAAAATATTAATTTTAAACAATTTATATCCAAATTTAACAATAATTATTAAAAAGTGATTTTTAAAGGTTTGTCCAGTACTATAGTTAACGATTTTGATTTAGTAATAATTGAAAAAGATAGAATCTATCTTGATTAAAGATTGATATTTTACTTGATATGAAAGCAATAAGATTAAATAGCTTTAAATGCGTTTATGTTGATAAAGATATTGTGATCGTGGAATATTATTCAATTTAAATGGCATATTAGAGTATAAAGTGAATAAATATAGATGGAGTTTACTTCCAACAGTACATTTGTCCTAAATGTGGTAAAAAACATATAGCTACAGATAAAGCATACTTATTTACAGTTGTTATGAAGAAAATATTCAAGAATCATTAATATCAACTCATTCAATTGAACATTAACTCACTAAGACACACAAGTGAGATCATAAACACTTTTAAAAAAGTAAAACCATCACATCAAACAATAAAAAACTATATAAATAAAATATACAGTTTATTAGACAGATTAAAGGTTCATAACATTGATTATTCAGGTAATTACTGAAAATCTTCGATTTTTGGTAATTATGGTTATGAAAGAGTATATTCATATGTAGTATTTTACCAAACATTTTTAATATTCAATGAAATTATTTTAAAGTCATTGATGTCTTTAATTCATAATTCAAGAGATTCTAATGAATATTATAGATTTGGATATGTTACAAAAGTTAAGAAAAGTACTATACTTGGAGAAAAGTATTATATTCATAAGAATATTTCATTAACAAGTGATGGAAAATCTATGTATAAATATATAGCTCATAATTAGGCTTTAAGCATATTTTATCTTTATTCCATTTAATGAAGCTTTTAGTAAGATCTTCGATGATGAAATAAAGAAGTTAAAGTTTGATACAGTAGAAGACATTAGAATATGACTATGGAACCTTAATAAAAAGTTTATTACTGAAAATCTTCGATTTTTGGTAATTCTACTTTAAAAACTACCAAAAAGTATAAAAATTGTTAAAATACCTATGGGACGAGAAAAATAACATGTTAAAATCATTTCAAGACTTTTTAAAGAAACTAAAAGAAAATTTCAATAGTCCCATACCACATCTCAAAAATAAAAACTTATCATCAACAAATAATGCAATGGAAAACTTATTGAGAACAATATTCCCAGACAAACTAAAAAAATTATTTAAAATCGTTAAATGAGCTGAAATATTTCTATCTTCACATGTTAAATGATGAAACGAACGAATGATAAAAAATGCAATGGAATTCATGAAAAAATATCAAATAATTAAAAAATTAGGTTTAACCATCTGAATTATTTACAATATCGATTTTCTAACATTAAGCATTTAAGTTTTGATTCAAATAGCTATTTCCTAAAATGTTTTGATCAAACTTTGTTCATAAAGTGAACTAGAAGAATCTTTGATTCTCCGTTTATTGGCAAAGACAACTTAGAAAACAGGAAATAAATTTCATTAAATTTACTTTATGAATAAGTCGAAGAGATTTTTCTCTCTTGAATGAAATGAGAGAGTTAGGAAGCGAAGGTTCAGTTTTTAAAAAAGTTTGGATATAAATCATTTGCCTAAACTTTTGTTTCCTATGATATAAGCTTCTAAAATCAGGACAAAAATGGTTTTAATATTTTATATTGCATATTATCAATAATACACATTCTATGATTAATATTTTCTTTTTTATCCTGTGGACTGGCATATTTTTTAGCTGTTTTTTTAAAGTCAATTTTTTGTTAGTAATCGAAAAGTTTAAGTTGGATAGAACTAATATTACAGTCAATGGCAGATTTGCTTATTGTTGTCATTTTTAGTTGTCTGTCATTTCTTATTTAAATTTTATTTTTTATTTTATAGTATGTTTAAAGTGTATTTTTTATTTTATAGCATGTTTAAAGTGTATTTTTTGAATATATATTTTTCATGGAGGATATTTTAGTAAAATAAAGGTTTAGAATGGTTTTCGATTTTTTCAAAAATCAAAAAAACTCATTTTTTACACCCTCTTCAAGGAAGTTAAGAGATAAACCTTTTAATAATAGTTTAGTTAATAAGATTTTTTTAAATAGCTACTGATGGAGTTAATAAATGATAGTTTTGATATATATAACCTGTTCTAATGAAGAAGAATCAAGGACAATAGCTGAAAATCTTTTAAAAGAAAGATTATGTGGTTGTTCTAATATCATAGAGAATATTAAGTCAATGTATTGGTGGGAAAACAAGATTGAAAAAGATAATGAATCAATTTTAATACTAAAAACTATAGATGATAAAGTTGATGAAATTATTAAAAGAGTGAAAGAACTTCATAGCTATAAAAATCCAGCTATAATCGCGTTAACCACATTTAAAACGTCTGATACTTATTTAGAGTGGATTAAAAATGAAATTAAACAATGATTTAAATAAAATTCCTATTTTAAATATTAATATAACTAAAACCAGTTGACATTATATATTGGAGGTTTATAGGGTGAAAAAAGCTTATTTATTTATTATAAGTGCTATATTACTTGTGTTTATGATTTGGTTGATTGGTGTTGATAAAATAATTGAATCAATAAGAACTTCAAATCCATATCTAATTTTACTTGCAACAATAATAAATTTTATCACATTGATTATTCGAACACTAAGATGGGGTTATATTATAAACAAAGTCACTAGCTTTAAAGATAATTTTATTGTAAAAATGATAGGTCTTTTTGCAGCGAATATAACTCCAGTACGTACAGGAGGAGAGGTTTTTACTGCCGTCGCAGGAAAAGAGATTAATGGTATAAGCTTATCCAAAGGAATATCAACAGGATTTATTGAAAGATCATTTGATGGTCTTGTATCATTTGCACTTTTATTTCTTTGTATTTTTCTATTTCCTAAAGATTTTTTATCTGGGGCAAATCAAATAATTTTATTAATAGCTATTTTAGCAGTTTCAGGTTATTTAATAGTTATATATTTATTTAATTGGAGAGAGAATTTTAGTTTATACCTTTATAATATTCTACATAGAATCATTAAGATTCTTCCAATATCAGAAAGTTTTTTAGATGCTGTACATGATAAGGTGACCTGTGGGTTAAAAGACATGGTTAAATGTTCTATGAATTTTTCTAATAAAAAAAACTTCTTTACAGTATTTATATTAAGTTTAAGTTCATGGATTTTCGAATGTCTGAGATTATATTTGGTAATAAGAGCATTTAACATTGACATTCCATTTTTTGCAGTTATATTCATATTTTTTATTGCAGATATTGCTGGTCTTGTCTCATTGTTACCAGGAGGTATGGGTTCATTAGAATTATCAACAGCACATTTACTAACTTCATTCTCAGTACCATTTGCAGTTGCAGGAACCATAATATTAATTGATAGATTTATTTCTTATTGGATAATCAACTTAATAGGCATGATTTTTACCTTATACTATACAGGAGATATTTTTAAAAGTATTAAGAAAAGTTTAACATGAATAGTAAATATATAAAATTTAGAAGAATTTTAATTTAGGGGAATTCATTCTCTGTTTTTGTTCTTCGATTAGTTTAATAAGAATTCTTATTATTTAATTAATAATTATGAAGGCTATTTTTTTAAATATGCATATTATTCAAGTATGTATCTATAAACAGATTTTGGGACATTAATTTAATATTATTGAGAGTATAATGAATGGGGATGATGCTGCAATAATAAAAATCACAACTCCGATAATTGCTGTATTTTTGTGTCTATCCATTATACCATTAATCATTAATATGGTGCCAAAGAATCCTAGAATAGCTGGTAGAATATGAGAAAATATCATTGTTGTATTTATACCTAAATCCATATTAATCTCCTATTTATATCTTATTAAATATCCTTGATTATGTTTGTTTTTTAATAAATTTTATCCATATTTTATTTCTCATCAAGTCTTCTTTTTCTAAATTCATTTAAGAGGTCTTCTAATTCAATTCCTTTATAAGCTAAGAGAACCAGATTGTGGAAAATTAAGTCTGCAGATTCTTCAATTAGGTGTTCATTATTTTTTGATGCTATTATAACTTCTGTTGCTTCTTCACCTATTTTCTCTAATATTTTATCTTCTGCTAATTTGTCAGTATCCTTCATTAGTTTTGATGTGTAAGAATTAATTGGTGAGTCTCTTCGACTTTTTAAAGTTTCATAGATTTCCTCAAATATTTTTTCATTTTTCATGAGTAATCATTCATTTTAAAATTATTTTTTAACTAAAAATTTGTTCTAACATCCATTTTGGGTCATATTCAATAATGTCATCATATCTTTGACCTATTCCTAAAAACATAATTGGTTTTTGGATGACATAAGATATTGAAAGGGATGCTCCACCTTTTGAATCAGCATCTACTTTGGTTAGAATAACTCCATCGATATCAATTGCATCATTAAACTTGATTACTTGTTCAACAGCATCATTGCCTGTTAATGCATCACCAACAAATACAATTATTTCTGGTTTTGCGATTCTTTTTATTTTCTTCATTTCATCCATAAGATTGGTGTTTGTTTGCATTCTACCTGCTGTATCTATTAATACTAATTCTTTTCCTTTAGCTTTTGCATGTTCAATAGCATCGTATGCAACTGCCGCTGGGTCAGAGCCTTTTTGGTGTTTTATTACTTTAATTTCAAGGTTGTCAGTATGATGTGTTATTTGTTCAATAGCTCCTGCTCTGAATGTATCGGAAGCTGCGACAACAGGAGTGTAACCTTTTTTTAAATAATAATTGGCTAATTTAGCTATTGTAGTTGTTTTTCCAGTTCCATTTATCCCAACAAACATTACAATTAATGGTTCTCCTTTTTCTTTTGCTTCTTCTAACATTTTAGTCATTTTTTTACCATCGACATCAATGATTTTAGAGACAGCTTTTTTTAATGCAAGGTATGTAACATCATTGATTTCGTCACTTCTTCTAATTTTTGTTCCAGTAAGATCTTTTTTTACTGATTCAATAATAATATTAGCTACACCAATAGCTACATCTCCTTCTAAAAGACCTAATTCGAGTTCCCATAGAACATCTTCAAGGTCTTTTTCAGATATGGTCTTTTCTTTAATAAAAGAGAAGAAACCTAATTTACTTTTCTCTTCTTTTTTTTCCTCTTTTTCTTCAAATGTGACATCGGTAGTGGGGTATAGATCTTCTTTCTTTTTAAAAGAAGGAAACCATTTAAAACTTTTTTTCCTGGATTTTTCTTCTTTTCCATCAGAGACAATGGTTTTTTCTTCTAATTTTTTGGTTTTCTCTTCATCAATATTTGATTGTTTTTCTTTTAAAGATTTTTTGCTATCTGGTTTTGATGGCTGTTCATTTTCTTTTAAAGGTTTTTCTTTTGAAAATTCTTCGCTGTCCAGTCTTGATGGTTTTTTTTCTACATTATTTTCTTCTTCTGCTTCATCTGAAATCTTTTTTGTAAGTTTATTAGTTGCATTACTAAATTTCTTCTTCAATGATTCAAACAAGATATTAACCTCCTTAATTATTTGTTTTGAAGGTATATAAAATTAGTATAAGTTTATTATTAAAGAATACATTATTCACGATTAATAATAGCTTGAATTAAGGATTGATAGGTAATGTTTAAAATTAAAAAGTGTTAGATGCTTATTGAAGGTTGTTGCCCATTTGAGTTTTCGTCATAAGTTCTTCAGCTTTTGATGAAAGTTGAGAAATAACTTGATTTACTTTTTCTATGTTAAATAACATTTTATCCAAATTTTGCTGTAGTCCATTTTTTTGTTTAGCAATGGTTTTTTTAGCATCATCTATATTTTTTTTAATAGTTACACCAGCACCAACACTCACAATAATCTCATCAGTATTGTTAATTTCGGCTTCCATGAAAGAACCTGCACCAACAGGCACTAGTGTGTTTAAACTATTTTTACCTTGAACATCTTCTAAGGTTACCTCTAATATTTCAATTTCATTTAAAGATACTTGAATGGTATCAATTTGCTGCTGTATTACTTCACCTTGATTTTTATAGAGATTGATTTGATTCATAATGTTTTCTAGTTCGTTTTGTTGATTTTCCATTTTATTACCTTCATTTAATTTATCAATCTATTTATTTTAATCATTAATAAACAATTTTATAGCACTAAATCATTGTTTTTATTAAAGTATCTACGACTTCATCTTTACTTATTTCTTTAACTTCATCTATTCTAATCATTTTTTTTTTGATTCGATGTTTGCTTCCGAACTCAGAATAGATTTTTTCATAGATATCCTTTTCATTTACTGCTTTCAGTTCTTTTGTAAAAACTTGAGTTTCTTCACCTAATACAAATTCACCGTTTACTCTATAAATCCTTGTTTTCATCTTAATCCTCTTTTAATCAATTTTTAATCATGATTCTCCAATTTTAGTAATATTAATCATCAAGAAAACCTAATACTTCTTCAATTCTCAACATTTCTGGTCCTGATGTTTCTTGAGGGACTAAAGCTCCAAATGAATTGGCTAATGAACATGCACCAACAAGAACATTTCCTCTTCCAACAGTACCAGTATCAGCTGGAACTTTAAAGGTTTTTTCGATAAATTTAATTTCATCTTTTGATGTGTCCACATGGAGAAGAGCACCTTTGTTAGTAATATTGGCTAAAGATCCTACAATATTAAGACCTGCAATAGATTTTCTCTCTACATAAACATCTAAAATATCTTCAATAAGATTTATAGAATCATCAGAAAGTAATGGGCTAACAAAAGCTCCGTTGTCATTTGCAATAGCTATATTTCCTATTGCTGTGTATTTGCCTGGAAGTTTAATAACATTAATTCCAGCCTCTTCTAATAATTCAATTTCTCTATCAAATGTGTATGGAGAAACAATTAACCCGTTAGAATTACCTACTGCTAAGGCTCCTACTAAGTTACTTCCTGCAATAGAAGTTTTTATAATATCTATATTTAATACTTCTTTTAAAACTTCTTCCATTGATTCTTCAAGGTTTTTAGGAACAATTGCAACCTCATTAGTAACTAATATGTAGACACCTAAATTAGGACTTCCCATGAGGTCAATTCTTTTAAGCATTAATATTTGTCTCCTTTTTTAATTTAATTAATTATATTAGTTTTCTTCTAATTCAGCTTCAACTATGCCATTAGTATTTTTAAAAGCTTTGACTTTAATTTTTGAAGGTATTTTCTGAATACTTCTTTCCCAGATTTTCTCATTAATTTTTGCATCAAGTTTGACTTTTTCAGCTTTCATATGTTTTTTTAAGAAGTTTTGAACTTCCCTAATAGCTCTTGGTGCTCTTATAGTCCTTTGAACATTTTTAACTTTCCTAAGTGGTATTGTATATACTCTTTCCATTTTAAACACTCCTTGAATAAATCATTTTTTTAATTATTCAAATCTTCTGAATTTTGCAAATCATTGATCTTGTAGAGATATAAATATCTATCTGTTAGATATCCGTCGTTATTTTCTTTAATTTTCAATAATGGTTCTCCTAATAAGAATGGCTTTTTAAGTAAATTTATTGGCATAAAGCCTCCAAGTGAGATATCCCAATTTCTTATAGTTTTAGGATATGAACCAATAAGTAAATACTTGGATTTACTTTTCTTGAAACTGTCTAAAACATCAAAAATATCAGATGTTGGTAAATGTTGTAATAAGTCTCGACATAATATTAAATCAACTTTAGGTAGTGTATCAAATCTAACATCCATTTTTTTAAACTTAATGTGGGGTTTACTGTAGTATTTTGTATTATCTTCAATTAAATCTTTAACAATATCAACACCTAAATAATCAATATTATCCAAATTTAAAGTTTTCATCCAGTTAAAATCTCCACAAGGAGCATCTAATAAACTTTTTATTTTATACTTCTGAAATAATTGGGGAAGTAATTCTCGAATTTTAGATGTTTTAATTAGCTCTGATCCAGGTCTAGATTTACTTTCAAAACTACCAAAAATATTCTTTTCATAAATTTTTGCAAATGATATTGGTTGAGTTCTATTTTTTTCATTAAGAAAACTCCTAAGCAATCTAAATATTTGGGTAGGGAGATAATTTTCAAATAAATAGTAAATTTTTTTTTGGGTTTTCATCTCTCTCCCCCTTAATTGTTTTATTAGTTCGTATAATCATTTTAAAACAACCATATAGAATCATTTAATTTTTTTAAGCAATATAGAATGCATTAACTAACTTAAGACATTGTATTATTATTAACAATTAATTTAAAACTAAAATCTTTAAAGAATTCATACTTTAAGACTATTTCTTCTCCAATGTCTTGGTTTATGTTTATATTTAACATTACGGCTAGTTTTAACTACTGCCCATACTGGAACTCTTCTATTTTGTTTGTAAGCTTTTGCTAATCTTAATTTTTTACCTAATGGTTTATTTCTACTCATTTAATCACCTATTTTTAAATCCAACAACTCTTGTCTGATAATGCTCTGGGAAGATTTCAGAGGATTTAAAACCCCTCTCATCAATTAAATATCTAATTTCAACCTCATAATCAGAACTATTTTTTCTATTACTTTTTTCTTTCCTAAACTCAAAGAATTTATTAACGATGAGATCGATAGTTTTATAACCAAAACTATCCAAATTAAGATAATGAATATTTTTCCTATCTTCTAAACTTTTAATTTCATTTTTAGTCATTTTAGGAACTTTATCATCTCTTCTGGTTCCATCAGCGATTATATCATATTTTAAATCAGATAAATTTTCAATTACCTCTTTATGAACATAATCCATACCATTGTTTGGGAAACCATCTTTAATGATTATATCAACTCCCTTCTCAAGAATTTCTTTATCTAGTTCTAAGATACTAAAATCAAAGCATAATGATTTTGCAGAAATCATAGCAGGGATGTATGATTTTAAAACTCCAAAGTTAACATTTATTAATTTAGGATTAAATCCTATTTTTTTTAGGATAATAGCTATTAAAGAACTATCTTTACCACCACTATATAATACAGCAGTATTCATTAAATCACATTTACTTACTTAGTAATAGTAGCATTTTCTATTATTTTCTTCTTATGTTAATTTCTCTTTTCTTACCAGAAACTCTTTTTAAAAGATCTTTAAGTTGATCATCACTTATTTTATTTTTAACAGCACTAGACTGAGCAAGTTGAATTAATTGTAATTCAATCTGATTAACAAAATCAGATTTGGTTAATCTTAGGTTGTTTAGTCTATCTCGAGCTTCAGGAGTTAATATTTGAATCATCACTTGTTTTTTTTGCATTTCTAATTCTTGCTGCATTTTTTCCTGATTTTCAGTAGCTATAGCTTGCTGTTGCAACTCTGCCATTCTTTTCTGTCTCAATTCATCAAGATCGGTAATGTTATCACTCTCCTAAATTAGCATTAAATACATTTGCTCTTGTTAAGTATGTTATTATCGATGAGATGATTTCAAGTTTGATATTTTTCGAGTTTTGGAATATCTTTAATTACCTCTGTGGATGATTTATCTAAGAAAGACATACCTTGAGGAGTAATAACTCTTCCACTTTCAACTTTTTTAACATAACCTGCTTCTTCTAACTGGTGTAATACCTCACGAATAATGGATCCACTTCCTTTTCTAAATTTTTCAGGGTTAACACCGTTGTCTTTCTTTCCACCGTAGAATGTTCTAAGACTGCTGACTCCAACAGGACCATCAATATAAATTCTTCTTAATACAGCTGCACATCTTATATACCACCAATCAATACTGTCTGGCTTTCTTTCTTTGTGAACACCTGTTTTAACAAAATTACTCCATTCAGGAGCTTTAATTTTATCATTTTTATTATAAAAATCATCTGAAACATGCTTTATTAATAGATCTGCAGGGACATCGTATACTGTAACCATATTAATTCTTCTCCTTCATTGTCTTTTGAGATATAGTTTTCTATTTATAGTAAAAAACTTAATTTTTTACACTAAATTTCCTGATTTATTTATTAATGATTTGATAGTTTTAATGCTAAAAATTTGGTGCTATGCTATAATAGAATAATAATTATTTATTAAAGTATATAAATTAAATTATTAAAATGAGTATAAAATAATTAATTAGATATTTTATATTTCAAAAGTAATTGTTATTTTTTTTGTTATTTTTTTTATAAATAACTGCAACATTGCCTCTTAAATCAACAATTTTTGATTTTGTTTTTGTAGCAATGTTATTAATATAAGTTTCTTTTTCATGTGCAATCCCTTTAGCAAATCGTAACTTCACGACTTCATGGGATTTTAACTGGCGAATTATTTCTTCAAACACATTTTCATTAACACCAGTTTTACCTATGTTAATTGTTATTGTGGAGAGAGCTTTATTCATTAGTTTTTTTTTTTGTTAATGTAAGCATTAATTTTTGATCTCCTTTTCAACTTCTTCTCTTTCTTGTAAGGAATTATCATGACATTATTACATTCATGACATTTAATATGTACTTCACTTGAAACTAAACGGACATTAGAGTTTTCACCAAGAAGTAAAAAATTGTAACAAGTTTTACAATAGCTACGATTCCATTTTTTAGGGATTTTAATGTTGTATTTTTTTGAAATGTTCCTTGCTAACTCAACATATCTGTGTGATCTTGAGGAATTTTTTGAAAATTCTTTCATTGCCAAATTAAATAGAATGTCTACACGTTCTTTAGCTATATCTCTCATCCACTTAGGTTTTTTACTTCCTCTCGCCAACATTAAACCTCTTCAAGTTTTAAGAACGATTATTAGTTAATATATAATAATAGATTAACATATTTGTAAATAAACAGTACCGATCTATTAATTTTGATACTATATTTCTATATTGTTATAATAACAGAGAGTGTAAAAAAAGTGTGGAGTTATTTGGAAAAATTTACTTTTATTTATAAATTAAGGTATGAAAATTTTAGAAAAACTCTACAAAAATTTACACTCCCATTAGAGAGCATATATACTTTTATATCTTAAAAATATGTAAAACTTTACTTAACTAAATATGAAATTAAATCATTATTTTTAAAATTTGGATATTTAATATACTATAAAAATTCAAAATAATAATAATATCAAAATAATAATAATAAATGGAATGGAAATAGTTGAGAAATGGCAAAACCAAAGATTATTTGATGTTGAAACTGGGATTAAGCTGACAATTTAAACTCTGATTAACTATTATTTTTTTGATTATAGGTTTTATAGAAGATTATAGTTTACAGGATCACATATAGACTTATATATTATATAGGAACATTATCTATAGGAATATTATCCAAACATTAAATCAACACCACTAACATCTGTATATATAGGTATTTTCTCCTTTATTAGATATTGTTTGAATCCTTCATCCTTAATATATTTAAAATAGGATTCTCTATCTCATCAAATCCATTGATTAAGACTTCCAGCTTCTTATCTTTCAGTATTCTTTGTTCTTGGATTAGGGTGATTACAATAACCTTTATTTGGATCTGAATGATCATAGTAACTGTATGGTAAGAAATCTTTCTCTCTAAACATGATTACCACTCGTATTTAATAATAAGAGAGAACATTATTAAATAATAGATATTATTTTAAAAATATCTAATATAACAACTTTAGTTTAGTAAAAAACAATAAAAAATTATAATTACAAGAAAGATAATAACAAAACTTTGGTTTTTTCTATTTATAAAGTTTTTGCTATATAACGACTTTTTTATAATAATTAAATGCATATATATAAATATCTATTATCTGTTATGCATGATAAAAATATGTGCATGATAAAAATATGCATCAGTTCTTTAAATTTAATTTAAAGAATCTTTATTATATTAATTATTAAGCTATTAGTAAACTATTGTTGAAAATGAGATAATAAAAAAGATTTTATCTAAAAAATTTTGTTAAAAAAATATTTAATTGAAATCATTGACTTTAAAAAAAATCATCATTGATTTTAGAAAAAATAATGCATTTCTTCATCTTTTTGCAACTTTTTCTGTTTTGTTTTGTTATTGTTGATGTTATGGGTGTTGTTTGTGCCTTATGTTTTTGGCGTTGATTGGAGTTATGATGTTATATTCTACATTTTTACTATGATAATTATTTTTATTCTGCATGAGGCTAAATTATTATTTTCATATCTTATTATGCATGTTTTTATTAATAAATCTGATCATTGGTCTATTAATGTTAATGATTTGATTTATCATTTAATTTTGAGTAATGATATTATTCCATGTTTTAAATTAACTAACATGTGTTTTGTAATTTATGTGAGAACTCAATATCCATATATTGATGTTTGATGTTGGTTTTGGTAGATGTGGTGATATTTAGTTTATTTCGTTATGTCTTAATGCTCACATTTATTTAATAAAGTTACAATAAGATTCGGTATATGA
>JAISZW010000048.1:25000-28379 GCA_031284445.1 Candidatus Methanovirga basalitermitum
GTGTTAGTAGTCTGAGGGGAAGGTGGCTCCAGTACGAGAGGAACGAGTTGTCGGGGCCTCTGGTGGACCAGTTGTCTGATAAGGCATTGCTGGGCAGCTACGCCCTATGTGATAAAGGCTGAAAGCATCTAAGCCTGAGGTATTCCCTGAAAATAGACTGCTTTTTTAGAACTCGAGTAGAAGACTTGTTTGATGGGGTAGGGATGTAAGCTTTGAGGTTTTTACCGAATTGTTTAGTCCGCTGCTTCCAATCGTTCGCTTGCATTTTTTCTGTTTGATGTCTTTATTAATGTTAATCTTTTTTGATATTAGCTTTGATCGTGATTTTTTGTCTATTATTAATGCCTATCTTATTGTTATTAATTTAGTCATGTTTTTTCTGGATGAAGATTTTATGTTTTGGTTTGGTGTATACGGTTGGGGTGAATTGTTCAGAATGCTTTTTTTTATTTAATTTTTATTATGATGTTTGGGTTTGGCGACCATAGTAGTAGTGTTCCACCTGGTCTCGTTTCGATCCCAGAAGTTAAGCCTGATTATGTTTTGGTTTTGTACTATGGATTTTATCTATGGGAATTCCATTTTGTTGTCAACCCTTCATTCTTATTAATTTATCATTCATCTCTTATTTCTTTCATTTTTATTTTTTATTTATTTTCATTAATTGATAAGATTTAAATATTGAATAATTTGGTAAATATGATTAAAAAATATAAATTTAATGAAAACATTATAAATTTGTTTATTTTCATGAGTTTGATTATTTTATTATTTAGTATTGTAACTATTGGGATAGCTACTGAAAATAATGAAACAATTAATATTCGTGTTGGGGATCAATTCACTATAAATTCATTGGAACATAGTTTTGAGTATGATAGTAACTATATTTCAATGGTTGTTAATTCTAATGGAACTGAAACATTTACAGCATTACAAACAGGAAATACGACAATAAATCATAAAGTTTATCCTAGTGGAAATACTGAAAAGTATAATGTTAGTATTAGAGAGTTAACTTTTATAGAATATGTTTCAAAAATAATAGACGATTTTTTCAATGCATTTAAATAGATACTTCTTTTTTGGAATAATTTTTTATTTTATTTAAATTAAAAGAAAGTTTTCCATTTAGTGTTGCTCTTGCAATTGATATTCCTGATGCTCCTGCAGATAGCATATTTTTAGCAGAATTAATGTCTATAATTGAATTATTCCCTATAATAAAAATATCAGTATTTTCATTTATTTTTTTAATAATTTCTAAATCACAATTAGGGGATCCTGGTTTCATACAATCAAGATGTAAAAAATTAGTATTTAACTTGTCAATAATTTTTGAGATATTTAATGTGTTTATTCCCTCAACATTAGCTCTTATTTTTACTGAAACTTTAGATTTAGATTTTTTAGTAAGTTCTTTAATGAATTCTTCAAGATATACAGGATTTTTCATTATTTCTTGACCACAATTTATATTGGTAAGTTCTTCTTGTCTACAATGTGCATTTAGTTCTATCACATCTAGCTCTTTAATTTTACTAATTTCAACAATAGGATCAGGTGTTGTTGCTCTTAGATTAGCCGAGACTATAATATCGAAATCTTCTTTAATGTTGTTTACTTCATCTTCAATGTGGTTTATTATACATTCTTCATCTATTTTAAATTCTTTTCTATTTCCTTTTTTTAGTATTTCTTCACCAGCTTTTATGGTTTTTTCATCGACATTGTATCCACCTATTGTAACCATGTCAAATCCATAAGGAATTAATTGTTTTACAAATTTTGAATCGGTGATTCCTGCCATTGGTGCAAGTACAATAATAAAAAGAACTCCTTTTTTTATTAAAGATAAGTTTTCTTAGAGTTGAGGGGGGGGGGGGTATTTATTTAAGATTTGGTGTTTGATTGTTTTTTAGTTGTTTCATCTTCAAAGATATGAACAATTTTAGTTTTATCTTCTTCTCTGATTATTTCTAAACCTAAGTCTGCTAAATATGCTGCATCTTCTGCATTGTTACTTCTTCCTATTCCTGCTTTATGACCAATTCCTATTTCATCTTTTATTTTCTCAATAATCTCTGTTAATTCTTGAGGTGATAATCCATTACATGGGGACATGAAGTTATCTCCACCGATAAAGAACAATAATGCTCCTTTTTTGATTAATTTAGTCATTAAATAGTGTTGAGCCTTGTTTACAATAAAGTTAGTATCAAATGCAGGCATGTTATCTGTTAGTGTTTCTGTTACTCCGTTAATATCTATATGTGCTATTTGAACATAGCTGTCTTCTGCATTAACAAGATTATCAATAGCTAAAATCTCTTTTCTTTCAGCAGACTGGGCTCCACCTTTTTTTTGTAGTGTTTCTGTAGCTAATTTTTGAGCCTTGTATGGGGTGTCTCCAGTACTTACTCCCATACTTATTGTTATAGGGTACCTGTTTCTAATTGACCTTTGGATTCTAAAATGATCTTCTTTACTAATTCCGTTTGTAATTGCAAGCATGTTATCAAATCTTGTAAAGAAGACTAATCCTTTTTTAGCTGCAAATTGCCTTTGAACATCTGCATAAAGCTCTGCCTGTAATATTTGAAGATCTGATTCATTACGAGGTTTTGGAGTAACGGTCCAAGGTCCATAGTTATCAATCTGTATTAAAGTCATCTGTATCATTTAGTTTCACCAAATTTAGCTACATTTTCTTATTTAGTTTAGATTATAACATTTATAGTACTTTTCTTAACTTTTGTAACATATCCATATCTACAATATTCATTAGAATCTCTTGAATTATGAATTAAAGACATTAATGACTTTAAAATAATTTCATTGAATATTAAAAATGTTTGGTAAAATACTCAGTAGTTCGTAAAGTATTAATTGTGTGGTGTATACTATTATTTATGAAACTAAAAAAAACACCACATAGAATACTATTGAATGATGATGTATTAAGTCTTTCGGTTAATGTTATTAGTGATGTAGGGTGTTAGAAATTAAGTGAATTTCCAAGCATTATTCATGCTTATTTCATATCATAACTCATTTTATACATCTTGAAATCTAAAAATACATTACAAATAGTCATAAAAATGAAAATAAATCTGGTATTAATTGTTAATACTTGAATAAAAGACCATATAAATCAGCTGAATCTTGGACAAAATTTAGATAGATTTTTAAGGGCTCTATTTTGATAATGATAGTTAAAATCTTATAAATATCAATGAATAGAATTATTAAAGCTTTAAAATAGAGAAAATCATAGATTTATTCACAAAGTGAATTTAGAAAAATCAAAGATTTTTTGTTTATTCGCAAAGTGAATTTAGGGAAATCTTTGATTTTCCGTTTCTAACTTTAAAAAATA
>JAISZW010000054.1 GCA_031284445.1 Candidatus Methanovirga basalitermitum
AAACTTTAAATCTATTAATTTAGAATAGTAATAATTATTTATCCATATAATTCAAAAATGATTGATGTTACAAGAATAAATTTAAAATTAAGAAATTTAATGATTAAAATTTATTTGAAAAATTAAAAACTTTTCCACAATCAATATAATAGAATATACAAAACTTTTTCTTTTTAATCCACATATTTTAGTTTTCTATCAATTATACACATTGCATTATCTTTTAATATTATCCTTTGAGCTTTATGTCTCCCAGTTTTAACTATCACTATAGGTTCTGATATCTTCCTTGCTTCAGCTATTAACCTATTACCTTTTAAAACATCGCCTTTTTTAGTATATACTTTCATTTCAACCTACCTTCTCTTTCAAGCTCATTAACTACTCTAACCACCACTTCAAGGTCTAGTTCAAGGTTTTCAACTACTTCTGATACATAAGCTTCTTTGTAATTCTGATAATATCCTAATACTTCTTTTTTTACTGTCTCATAATCCATGTCTCTAACTTTAATTACTTTGATAGATTTTAATTTATCTCTTATAGCTTCTCTTATAAAATCAGAGCTACTAAGAAACATTCCTGCATTCACTAACTCATTTATTTCTTGATGTTCTAATGGTGTTAATTTAGTACCAACACTTTTATTGTTTCTAAGATTTTTTTCTGTTACTATCATAAATATACTATATATAATTCACTATATATAACTTTAACTTAAGATCCAAGCTATCAACTTAAGGAATTAAATGTTTTTATTTTCATTAATTAGCTTTTATTTCAATTCATTGAATATTCAGTAGTTCGTAAAGTAAAGTATTAATTGTGTGGTGTATACTATTTATTTATGAGACTAAAAAAAACATCACACAGAATACTATTGAATGATGATGTATTAAGTCTTTTGGTTAAGGTTATTAGTGATATGTTGGGGTTTCAATCGGCTCCTAACGTAGTGTATAATGAGAAAACGATTGCTTATCATCTTCTTAATGCTTCTCGAACTATTGTTAGTAATGTTAGTAATCTTTGTGATGCTCCTTGAAGGAACTATTAGATATAGACTTGATGATATTGATTTAGATGAAGTTGCTGAGTTTAAAATGAATTGAAGATTCATGCAATTAAAACCGTGCCTATGAAATTGATATGGCTATTGATTATGTTAATATTCCCTATTATGGTGAAAGAAAACAATGGTGATACAATTAAAACCCAACCTAAACAGGAAACTATCCGATTTTTCGCTTATACTTCCATATACCTAATATTAAGAAAATAAACGATTATAAATTAGCTAAAATATATTCGAAGGAGAAACTTCAAAAGATACAGTAGATTTCCTAATAAAAGAAATCGAAGCCATTGTGTTTAAGCTAAAGCAAATCAATCGATCAACCGAAGAAAAATTAGGATTCAGCAACAACATAACAATCTAAAAATTAACACCTCCATGGAAAACCCATAAAAATCAGTAAAAACAACTAACTAATAGCTGTAACATGGAATAAATCCTATGATATGAAAAATTAATTTGATGAAAAAAAGAAAAACCCAAAAATATAAGATCAAAAACTACTAAAATAACAAAAACATAAAAACGCTTTACGAACTACTGAAAATTAACTTAATTAATTTGTCATGATAGTAATTGTTTAATTTCTTCTTTGCATGGTGTAAAGCATCCATATTACTACTTTGTATTTTGATTCATCTATATTTATCATACTTCAACCTAATTAATATCAAAGATTTTAATAGATTCTTACTATCTCATTTACTCTATCAAAATCATCACCAAAACTAACTATTTCAATTTATATTATTATCTTTCATTAATTCAACTATAGTAATTATGGAAAAGTTTTTAATTTTTTAAATAAATTTTAATCATTGACGTTCTTTATTGAACTTGTTCAATTAGAGAGTCTATGACTTTATTTACTTAAAACTTGTTTTAAGTTAGAAACGGAAAATCAAAGATTTTCCTAAATTCACTTTGCGAATAAAACGAAGTTTTCTTTATTTTAAAGCTTTGAAAATTCTATTTATTGATATTTATAAGATTTTACCTGTTATTATCAGAATAAAACCTTTGAAAGTCCACATAGATTTTGTCCAAGATTTAACTATTTTATATGGTTGTGTATTCAAATATTAATAGCTAATACTGGATTTATTTTTATTTTTATGACTAATCGTGATCTACTTTTAGATTTTAGGATGTGTGGAACGGGGTATGGTATGAAATAAGCATGGATAATGCTTGGAAATTCACTTGATTTCTAACACCCTATAGATATATATGATATTAAGTATAATATCTATATAAAGTTTGGTGATAAAATGAAGGTAATAGCTATTGGGGCAGACATATCTTCAAATGATGTTTCAGTATCAAAGACACTAATTAGTAATATTGAAAACAATATTTATAGAATTAAGGATTTAGGGGCTGAAAAAGTTGGACTTACAAATATAACTGGTGATGATGTTGTTGTTTCAGCTTTTGTTGAAGACTATTTAATTGAAGACATTAACAATAGCATTGTTGATGTTTTAAGAGATTGTGCTGAGGACATTGGAGATTTAAAAGGCATTTCTAAAAACAAGAAGGAAGCTAGTGAAGGTATTTCCTATGCCGAAGCAAAAGTAAAGAATGATAAGTATCCTGATGCAGTAATTTTAGCCTTTGATACCTATGCTGGTGAAAATTTTGTTGATGATATTGCAAATTCTGCAATTGAAGCAGCTTCTGGGATGAAGAATCTTAGTGATATTTCTCAGAGAATAAATGACGAAACAAAAGAGATTCCTGGACTTGGATTTGTCTCAAATGAAACCGATGATCCTGTTGTTGTAGCCACAATTGAAGATATGGAATCTGTAGGTGCAATTGCTGGAGCAATGGTTGGTGCGGCATTAGGAAATAAAAATGTATATTTGGTTGAAAGAGGGACTCCATCTTATGTTATTCCTGGGAGTGCAATTTTATCAGTTTCTGCCTTTTTAAATGGGAATATAATGGATTTAGCTATTCCATTCAATGAAAAAACGAGAATATTGAGATGAACTTTAAGCCTGCTTAAACAGGAATTTTCGTCTTCTACAAGACTGAAAAAATGTAAAAAAGATATTTAAAGGTTAAATATGAAGATAGTTGTTAGTGGAATAAATGCAAATTTGAGATTTTCATCTGCACATATAATACCTACTCATAATTTTTGTGGTCATATACATGGTCATAGCTATTTTGTAGATGTTGAAATTGAAGGAGAACAATCAGGAGATTTTGATTTTGTAGTTGATTTTGGTGATGTTAAGGATTCTGTCCGTGAACATTGTAGAGAACTTGATCATAGAATATTAATACCTATTTTTAATAAGAAAATCGAATTTAAATCCTCTGGTCATAAAAACATTGATTTGGATTTTTTTAAGAATAAAAAATATTTAGAATTCAATATTCAAGAGAAAGAGTATAAAATTCCTAAAGTGGATGCTGTTATTTTGCCTTTAAAGCACAGCTCTGCTGAAGAATTAGCAAAATATTTCGCAGAAAGAGTAGCTGAGGATATTTTATCTGAAGAAAAACATATATCAACAATACAGATTGGTGTAAATGAAGGAATTGGTCAAGGAGCATTTTTTAAGAAGATTTTATAATTGATAGATACAATGAAGGCACCAGTTTCAGAAATATTTTCAAGTATCCAAGGCGAAGGAATTCTCATGGGTAGAAGACAAATATTCATCCGTTTTTCAGGCTGTAACTTAGATTGCAAATACTGTGATACAATAAATAGTAAAAATAATGGTAATGAAGATTTATTAACTATTAATGAAGTAGTAGATAGAGTAAATGAACTTATAACACCAGATTTACATTCAATATCTTTTACTGGAGGAGAACCCACACTATATCCAGAATTTATAAATGAAATGGTTAACTCCTATGCAAATCTAAAGATTTTATTAGAAACTAATGCAACACTTCCTGAGAAAATAGGTATAATTGATAATATAACCTATGCTTCTGTAGATATTAAACTCCCAGAACATTTTTATAGATGGGATCCAAATATTTTTAAGAATGAGTTAAGATCTATAGAGATATTGATGGAGAAAAAAGCTACTGTATATTGTAAACTTGTTATTCTACCATCAACAAAAATAAATAAAGTTGAAGAACTTATAATTGAAGTATCCAAAAAAACTAATGACTATAATATTCCTCTAATAATTCAACCATCAAGTCCGATTAGGCAATGGAAAAAAGATAAAAAAAAAATTTTGAAGTTTTCTGAAGTCTGTGGAAAATATATGGATGTTTTAACAATACCTCAAGTACATAAATGTCTTGGTCTTGACTAAAAATTTATATGAAATATATGGTGTTAGAAATTAAGTGAATTTCCAAGCATTATCCGTGCTTATTTCATATCATAACTCATTTCACATATATTTAAATCTAAAAGTACATCATAATTAGTCATAAAAATGAAAATAAATCTAGTGTTAGCTATTAATATTTGAATACACAACCATACAACGGAGCTTAAATACTTACTTATTAATTATATAAGAACTTGATATTAAGTAT
>JAISZW010000072.1 GCA_031284445.1 Candidatus Methanovirga basalitermitum
CAATTAATATTAAAAAACAATATAAACATATTATTTAAGATATATTTAAAGAATTTTGTATATATAACATTAATCCAAAACATTTATTTAAAAATTGAAGATCTGAAAAAATAAATTTAAAATTCACTATAAAAATCTAATAAATAAAAATCTAATAAATAAAAATCTAATAAATAAAAATCTAATAAATAAAAATCTAATAAATTACCATTGCTGTCAACTTAAGGATTTTTGATTAAAATTTATATTTAAGATCTTGTTTATCAAGCTTTATTTTTAATTTCAATCAAAGTTTAAAAAATAATTTTCTTAAGTTGACAGCAATGAATAAATTACTATATTTCTAAATAAAATATAAAAACATTCAATTTTTAAATAAAAATGTTTCGAAGTTTTATTCCATATTTTTTAAAGTTTTTATTAAGATATTCTGGAGTTGATTTAAGCTATTTCCTATATTTTCTGTTAAATTATCTCCTAAATTCATGGATTTTGCTTCAGAGCCTAAAATAAAAACTTTAAAATCTATATTATCCCTTAAATATTTAATCAAAAAACTAAGAGACATTGAATGTGTGGAAAAATTGTATTTAGACATTTCATTTTCATCAATATTTAATATTGATCCTGAAACTTTATTTTTTATTTTTTGAGCATTATTTATTTCAGCTATTCTTGATTGTTCATTTCTTATAAAAGCATCCACAATTAATATATGGCTTGGATTTTCTTTTATTATCTCTCCTGTGAAATTTTCAGGAACAGAACCGCTATTAATTAAAATTACACTATGTTTTTTTAAATAGCTATTAGAGAATTCTTTCTTTAAATTATCAATCAATAAAGAACCAAAACCGTCGTCTCCCACAAGTTCATTTCCTATTCCAAATATAAGAAATTTATCGTAGTTCTCTATAAACTCCAATAGTTGTTCTACTTTAAACATCTCTGGGATTTTATCAACACCATTATTGATTACTATTAATCATATCTCTTTAGTTTATATGTCCTGTTTTAACTTTAAAAAATTATATTATTTTAAAAATTATTAATGAGTAATTTGAAAAGTTGCATATATTACTGTATACAGTAGAAAATTTAATTTGTATTAATAAATTCTTTTTTAACTTCTTTTAAGTCCTTAATAAATTCCATAATATGGGTGTGTTTTATATGTGGCATGATGACTATTCTAACAGCCTTTGGATATGTTGTCGTTGAAACTTTCCATGATTTATATTCAATAGCTTTAATTAAATCATCTATTTCTATTTTTGGATGATTAAAACCAACTATATTAAGTTGTGGTTTTGTAACTAAATTAAACCCCTCTTTAAAGAGAGCATCAGCTAAAAAATTCGTGTTAATCATGCAACTGTTAGCTAATTCCCTATATCCTTTTTTTCCCATATACTTCAGCATCGCCCAAGTAGCTGCGGATGCTGCACCAGATCTTGTCCCCACAATTGTTGATTGCTTTTTAGAAGTTAAATAAGGAGAATCAACACTAATTAAATCCAAATAATCTTTTTTTCTATAAATAATGCAACCTGCGGGTATTGCAGTCAAACCCATTTTATGTGGGTCTATTGTAATAGAAGACACACCATCATTTGAAAAATCAAAATTTGGAAGATTATATCCAATATCATTTAAAAATGGAATCGAAAATCCTCCAAAAGCAGCATCAACATGAAAATAAATGTTTTTATCAATAGATATTTGGGATAACTCTTCAATAGGATCTATCATCCCTAACTCTGTTGTTCCTGCAACACCAACAATAGCTATTGTGTTCTTATTAATATTTTCCTTAACATACTCTATATCCATTTTATATTCATCATCTAAATCTATTTCGACTAATTTAAAGCCTAACATATCAGAAGCTTTTTTAAATGAAAAATGAGCTGATTTTGGAATAATTACTTCAAAAGGTTTTATGAATTGATTTTTTATCTTGTTTATTTCCTTATAAAGATTACGAGCCGATCGCATTGCCATTATATTCGCTTCAGTTCCACCTGTTACAACCTTACCATACGGATTATCTAATGATAAAAATGAAGCTATTATATTTATAACTTCATATTCAATAGCTTTTGTTCCCTCAAATAACCCATGATCTCCAAGATTAGAATCTAAAAAATCCATATAAACTTTTTTAGATAATGGATGAGGCTCACTACACATTGACCCTAATATTCTTCCAGAAGAGTAGCTTAAATCCTTAGATTTAAATTCTTTCAGCTTTTTAAAAATATATTCCTCTTCAAAAGGTTCATTTTCCATCATAGAATCATTTTAATATTTTATAAAGTAAATTAAAATCATGAATCGATTAAAATTAGATCATGTTCATTTTATTCTACTAAGATTTATATATTATAAGATTATATATTTAACTGGAACTAGTATAAAAAGGTAGCTATAGTAATCACAACAACGTGAAAAAGTTTGTAGTTTAGTGTGTAAGATGAAAATCACTATTTTTAATGGAAAAGAATGTGATAAAAAAAAATGTACATCATTTAAACTGGAAAAATTAAAAAAGGCTAAAATAGTTTATCATTTAAATCAAATTCCAAAGGGATCTCTTGTTTTAAACCCTTATTCCTTGAAAGCAGTTTCTCCAGAAGACAGAAATATAGTTAACAGAAATGGAATTGTTGGTTTAGATTGTTCTTGGAATAATATTTCCTCTTCAACAGCATTTTTCAAGTTAACTAAATTCCATAGGTCTCTTCCTTTTTTAATCGCTGCAAATCCTGTAAACTATGGAAAACCTTGTAAACTTTCAACTGTTGAGGCAATAGTTGCCACTTTATATATAACAAATTTCAAAGAAGAAGCTGAAAACATGGTGTCTGGTTTTAAATGGGGGCACACATTCATTGAATTGAATTTAGAGCTTCTTGAAGCATATAGTAATGTGAAAAGTAGTAAAGAAGTTGTAAACATTCAAAATGAATTTTTAAACCAAGATAGATAAAATCATATAGAAAGAACATAATTTTACAAAAAATTCTATCCATACTGATTCAAAAATTCTTTTAATTCATTTTCAACTTTAAAAATTTCACCAGTACCAAGATGACCTAAATCAGAGTCATATATGATTAATTTGGAGTTTTTTATCATTTTAGACATTACAATAGCATTTAATTCAGGAGGAAAATATTGGTCTTGGTTAATAGCTATTATCAATGTTTCAGCTATTATCTTATCAAGTTCATTTTCGATGTTATAACAACTTGAAGCATTGTTTCTTAAAATAACATCATTTCCATCGTAAGTTTTAAAATTTAACATCGCTTCATTTAAATCTTTATCAATTTCATCATTGCTCAGATTCATATAATGTTTCATTGAAAAAGCAATCGGATAAACCACTTGGTTAGCTAATCCAATAGATTTTAAAGCCTTATTATAGTATCCATTGTTGTACTCTGGATCATTCTCAATTATTGTGTTTACAATTTTAGCAATTGCATATTCATGACCAGCACACTTATAACTACTAACTAAAGAAATTATGAAATCCATATCACCAGGATATAGAACACCCCAAGTTAAAGCTTCAAATCCACCCATAGAATTTCCAATTAACCCTTTAAGATGTTTTATTCTGAATTTTTCATATAAAAACTCCTTTTGAAAGTTTACCATATCTTCAATGGTATAACTTGGGAATTTAACTCCTAAATCACTATTTGAAGGACAATAAGAATTAGGTGAGCCAAGAGTTGTGATTGAAATTATAAAGTATTTTCCCGTATCTAATGCTTTTTTATTGGCTATTATTTTATGAAGTCTTTTAATAGAGGTACAACTTCCGCCTAAGCCATGAAAAAAAGTTATTCCGTTAATAATTTCTCCTTTTTCATTCTTAGCAGGTTTTCCAATTGTTAGATATTCCACTACCAAATCCTTTAAACTTTCACCAGAGATAAGATCAAATTCTTTTAAGGTATAATATTCAACATTTAAATTTTTTTCAAATTTTAACATATCCTCTTCACAAATCATCTTTTTTCCACGAAATCATCTTTTTTTAATTATAGAAATTGGGTGACAAATATTTTGGTAAAACTAAAAATCAAAATTATCATCCTGAAAAAATATAGAAAATGAAAATTTTTAGTTATATAAAAAAATTGTTACTATTATACTTGATATACACCCTATTCTATACTTATTACCCCTTGAAGCTCCCGCTTCCTAAAGAGGAATGGGATTCCTAATCCACCAACTAAAATGTCGGTTTTTCCAAAGGCAAACCCCGTGCACCCCACAGTTGAATTTATTTAATTTTATTTGTAAGCTATAAAGAACTTGGTTTTCGCTTCTTTACTGCTACAATACATTATTTATTTTTTGACTTTAAATATTTTTGGTGTAGTTAGTACACCCCCTCCCTAAAGAGGAAGGGATCATCTTTTAACAGATATTATATATAAAGATTTCGATTAATCGAGCCTGTAAAAAATTGTGGAGTTTTTCTTTATATTGCTTCATTTCCCAAAGAGAGCTAAATACTCCAACAATCCTTTAATTACTGAAAATCTTCGATTTTTGGTAATTGTCTTAAATTTACTTTTAGTTTCTGATTTCTTAGTCTTACTATAATGTTGCTCTGCCTGTATTCGATGTTCTAGGTATAAAATTATTAACAGTGAACT
>JAISZW010000126.1 GCA_031284445.1 Candidatus Methanovirga basalitermitum
AAATTATTATTACAAATAAATTATTTCAATGTGTAAAGTAAAATTTCATGGGTTAACATTGAAATTAATGTCATACGACAAAATAAAAAAAATCGAAAACCTTAAGTTGACAGCATTGATAATATATTAAAAATATAAATTTGTCATGAAAATTAAATTTCCATAAATACATCTATGATAATACTTATATCTATTGTTAAGACAACTTAATTTTTATTATTTTTTTCAAATATGACATTTTGATAATCTTGCATATGCTTTCTTTTTAGTGAAATTCCAATTTATTTTGTATTTATTTATATGAATACAATAACACATAAAATTAACTTAATTAATTTGTCATTGATACTATGATTTAGAATAGTAATATAAAAATAACTAATATAATTGAAGATTATAAAAATTAAAATCTAAGTATATAATTCTAAAGGAAAAGACAGAAATGTTAACTGATTCTGAAATGGAATATATTGTAGAGAAAATTGGAAGAGTTCCAAATCCTCTTGAAGAAGGAATGTTAGATATAATGTTCTCAGAACATTGTTCATATAAGAGTAGTAGACCATTTTTAAAAATGTTTCCAACAGCTGGAGAAAATATAATAATGGGTCCTGGGGATGATGCGGGGATTGTTTCAATTACTGATGAACTTGCACTTGCAGTTGGAATTGAAAGCCATAATCATCCATCAGCTATTGAACCTTATGGTGGAGCTGGGACAGGGATAGGTGGTATTTTAAGAGACATTATTTCAATGGGTGCCATGCCGATAGCTCTTCTTAATTCACTTCATTTTGGGTTATTAAAGGATCAGAAATCAAGATACCTTTTTGAACATGTTGTAAAGGGTATTTCAGATTATGGTAATCGTGTTGGAGTTCCTACAGTTGGTGGTGAATTAGTTTTTGATGATTCTTATAAAACAAATCCACTTGTAAATGTTATGTGTGTTGGTCTTCTTCATAAAAATGATATTGTAAAAGGAATAGCTCCAGATCCTGGGGATGTTTTTTTACTTATGGGAAGTACTACTGGTCGTGATGGAATACATGGAGTAACTTTTGCATCAATTGAGTTAACAAAAGATTCAGAAATTGATGATAGACCAGCTGTTCAAGTTGGAGACCCTTTTACTAAGAAGAAAGTTCTTGAAGCATCCCTTGAAATCTTAGAAAAATTAAATGTTTCTGGTGTTAAAGATCTTGGTGGTGGTGGATTAACTTGCTGTATTAGCGAACTTGTATATAAATGTAATAATGGAGCAGAAATCGATTTAAATAAAATTCCTCTTAGGGAAAATGAAATGACTCCTTATGAAATCATGTTATCAGAATCTCAAGAGAGAATGGTATTTGTTATTAATCCAGAGTATATTGATGAGGTAGTAGCTATTTGTAATAAATATGAAATTCCATCAGCTGTCATAGGTAAGGTAACAGAAGGGGATAAAATGATAGTTAAAGATGATAATGAAATAATAGCTAATTTACCATCTCATCTTTTGGCTGATCCACCATATATTAACCGTGAAATAAGAGAACCTAAAGATAATATAGAATATGTTGAAATTAAAAATATTGATACTGAAGAAGCTATCCTTAAATTATCCTCTGATCCAAATATAGGAAGTAAAAAATGGGTTTATAAGCAATATGATCATGAAGTTCAAATTAGAACTGTTGTAAAACCTGGAGATGATGCTGCTGTATTAAATATAGATGATGAAACATTCATTGCATTAAACTGTGATACCAATAGTAGTTATACTAAACTGTCCCCATATCATGGTGGAGCTGGTTGTGTATCTGAAGCTGTTAGAAACATTGTTTCTATGGGAGCAAAACCTTGTGTACTTGTAGATTGCTTAAACTTTGGAAATCCTGAAAATCCTGAGGTTCTTTGGAGTTTTAGTAAGTGTATTGAGGGAATGTCTGATATTGCAAATAGCTTTAAAACATCAATCATAAGTGGTAATGTAAGTTTTTATAATGAAACAGAAGATATAAGGATTAATCCAACATCAGTTGTAGGTGCTATAGGTGTAGGTAAAATTAAAAATATTAGAACCTTGAATTTTAAAAATGAAGGAGATAAAATAATAGCTATTGGAACAACTTATGATGAAGTTAATGGTTCGATATATCATAAAACATGTTTTGGTTTGGAGCAAGGTCACCCTCCTAAAATAAGAATTGAGAATGAAAAAGAGATAAATGATGAGATATTAAGATTGTTAGATGAAGATATTAATAATAATATAACAGCCGTTCATGATTGTTCTGGTGGTGGAGTGGGTGTTTGTTTAACTGAGATGGCAATAGCTGGAGGTTTAGGTTGTGTGGTTGAAATAGCTAAACTTGCACATGATAAAAATATTGACTTAAATAACCTTCTTTTCTCTGAAAGTCATGGAAGATATTTAATAACTGTTAAAGGAGATTGTTTTGAAAGTATTTTAGAGGATATAAAAGTTCCTTGTAGTTGTATTGGTGAGGTCAAAGGTGATAAACTTAAAATCGTTGATGGTGACATTTCAATTGGTGTATCTAAATTAGATGAGAATTATAATAATGCTATTGGAAACTATATGGAGTAAACTGCTATTTTGAATAATAGCCACATTAATTAAGATCTTCAAATAATTTCCATATTTCAGGATATTTGTTGGATATTGCTTCATCCATTATTATCGATGCTTCTTTACTGATACTAAATTCTGGTCGTGTTTTTCTTAAATATCTTAAAACTGCTGCTGATTTAGATGACCATAATGTAATTCTAGGATTTTTTTCTATAACTTTTAGAATATCTTTTATATTCTTGTTTTCATTATCCTTAATTTTTTCTTTATTTTCTCCGATTAAATTTTCTTTTAAATTATCATTGTCTTTATTTAAAATATCTTCTAATGAAAGATCATTTTTCAAATCTTCTTCAGAGACGGATGGTATTAAAGCATCTAATCCTTTTCCTAATCTTGCTTTTTTCATTCTTCAATGCCTCCAATTAATATTCGTATTGAATTTAGGGTTGTATTACAAAATTCATCGATAATTTTGACTTTCTAACCGTAAAAACTCTTTTGCAAGTTTCATATAGGCTTTTGATCCTCTACTCTCTTTGTCAAAAATTATACATGGCAATCCATGGCTTGGTGCTTCAGCCAACTTAATATTTCTTGGTATAACACTATCAAAAATATGTTCTTTTCCATCAAAATAGGCTTTAAGTTCTTTATAAACTTCCCTACATAATATTGTTCTTGAATCATATAAAGTAAGAACAATTCCTTTTATTGGAGATGGACTCTTTAATCTTTCTTCCACTAATTTAATGGTGTTAATTAAATCAGCGACACCTTCTAATGCATAGTATTCGGCTTGAATAGGTATAATAACACCATCTGCTGCGACTAATGTATTGACAGTTATTATCCCAAGTGATGGTGGGACGTCTATTATTATATAGTTAAAAAGATCTTTTACATTACTTAAAGTATCTTTTAATGTGTTATGAAAATTTTTTTTGTTATTTAATTCAACTTCTATTCCACTAAGCTCTATGTTGCTTGGTAAAATAAATAAATTTTTAATAAATGTTGGTTTTATGGTCTTTTCAATGTTAATTTCTCCAATAAGGGTGTTATATATGGTATTTTCTAATTTTAGTTTATCTATGCCAAAACTTGTTGTTGTATTTGCTTGAGGATCAAAATCTACAATCAAAACTGTTTTTCCTAGGAGAGCTAATGATGTTCCAAGGTTAACGGTAGTTGTTGTTTTCCCACACCCTCCTTTTTGGTTAATAATAGCTAATATCTCACCCATTTAATATCATCTCAAAATTTGATCATGATCTACTGGTTTTAAATGATTATTATTTGATTCTAAATTATATAATTAGAAGTTTTTAGTTATAACTTACAATTATTTAGTAGTTTAAATAAAAACTTTTAATTTTTTCACTTATAAGTTATGATAAATAAGTTAAAATTAATAATTTAGAACTTATACTATATAAGAACTAATTAAAAATGACTATTTCATTAGTACCAAATTGAGTTTTTTAATATATTAAAACTTAAAGTCTTTTTATTGAACTCCATTCAATTAGAAAATTTTTAATTTTCTGTATTTAATAAATAAAGATGTAAATAAACTTAAAATAAAATTATAAAGAGTAAATTTTTTTATAATGAAAATTAAATAATAATTTATAAACTTTTTAAGAAAAATAAAGTAGTATTAAAATCAAAAAAAAAAACATATAAATGAGATAAAAAAAATCACATTCAAAAATCTTCGTCAACACCATCAGCTGGATATTTCACACCCCAAAAAAGATGGGAAAAAGGTTTAAAACTAAAGAACTTTAATCAGTATGTTAACATTATTTCAAGGTTTAATAATGAATATATTAAACATTTAAATTATTTAATAATGGTTAATTATTTGTTTTCTCATGTTTTAAAAGTTTTTTGTGTTATTTTTGTTTTAGGTGTTTTTTGAAGAGAAAAGATCATGATAATATCACAGGAGGTAAAAACTTTACACTCCCACAATTAGGCAGGAAAAGATGAAAATTTTAGTTTTTGTCAGTTATAACGATTGTTATCACTTAAATTTGACAGAGCCAATTATTCTTGAAAAGTTAAGAATTTAATATCTCCTAATTTAGATATATTTGTGTTAGATTTTGAATAAGATTTGAATTCTTAAATATTGAGTTTAGAATATGATAATCAAACAAAAGTAGTAAAAAATAACTTGAAAATATAAAATAAAAAAATTTTAGAAAGAATAAATTTCTATTAGATATAATATGAAGACCCGTATAAAATTTGTAATCTATTAGGATTTAAATATTCATCTCCATACCAACGAAAATCTGGTTCAGGAACTTTTCTAAGATCAATGATCTCAATTGAAGGATGATTACTATTATGATCCTTGCCAGAAGGAATATCATAATCAGAATCCGTTTTTGAGTCTATTACTTGACCTTCAATTAATTCATCATCATCAAGACCACAATAATTTTGTTGATAACCACGAACATATCGAAGATTTCCCCATTCACCAGTCAAAGGATTTTTATTTAAGATTTTAGCAAGATACCAATCACCCCACTTGGATGTGGCTCGACCATTTCCTACAGAATCAGTACCAATTGCCCAAATATATTTATGAACTTGTTTGCCATTAGAGTTTGTTACATACTCATCAAATCCATCATATAAAGGATCAATTTCTATTTGACTCTGATTAGTGACATTTTCTTGGCTTTGATTACTTTCAATTTGGCTTTGATTTTCATTACTATAATCAGCAATATTCGGAGCATTGCTATAACTCAAGAACATTAGTCCGATCAGGGAGAAACTTATTACAAAGATAAGAAAAAGTTTTACACTTTTCTTAATTTTTAGCTTCATAAAAACTTTTTTAATTATTTTTTCATGACTTTTTATTCTCAATTTTTGATAATTTGAGAGATAGTATATAACATCAACATACCTTATAAAGCTATCTGTTTTGATGTTCAAAAGTTAAAGTAAATTTATGATTTTATATTAATTGTGTTTTTTTTGATACTGGACTTATTATTATTTTGAGATTTAATTGTAAATGAAATTTATAACATTAGCTCCTTGAACATGGTGTTTTTTCTTTCATTCCTCTAATAACTTTTTTACTCCCATTATTCTGCATTGTTACAAAAAATTAACATCTTTTCTTTCAAAATTATAGTTATCAATAGCTGTTATAATTGCAGGTGATGGTCTACTGCTCAAACAGGTGTTCCAATATATATTTGATAATGTTTCTGCAACAATTTCTGTGTTACCAACTTTAAATAGTACATAATTAAAATCTTCATAAGCCTTTCCTCATTATCTATAAAAATCTACTAAATATTAGTCGATCTATTGATTCTATTTTTAGATGCAAAGAGCACTAACCCATAGAAAATAGTGATTATTTAATACCATGAAGTAGACCATTGGATATTGTTCATAAAATTTAACAATTCAAGCTATTATAGCAGAACTCGGTACCATTGTCATGTAAACATAATTTCATCGGTAAAGTTTATATGGGTTAATAAATAACATTGTAGTATGAGAGCTATAGAACTTAGTGATGATGAAGTTGAATACTAAATGAGTTTAAAAGCAAAGGTATTAAAAATGCAAGAGAGATAATGAGATTAAATGTTCTCTTACTTGTTAATAAATATATTAAGACTAAAAAGATTTTTGAAATATTGTTTATTAATCTGGATACTGTCAGAAAAATCAAGAAGTTGTATTATCAGACTGGTAGTTTTGTTTCTAAATTAAAATACAAATTAGATTGGTATAAAAATACTACTTTACAGATATTAGATAAAAACAATACAAGTAAATAATGTAATGTTTGTGGCTGTTTGAAGACTAATTTAGAAATGTTCATCCGTATAGGGTTTGTCCTAATTGTCAAACTGAGCATGATAGATATGTTAATGCAGCTATTGATATCAATAATAGAGATTTGAAGGAGTTAGGAACTAACTTCTATACTTGGAAGGATCCGTCAAGGTCTTAGAAAGGGAATTCTTTTACTTTAGTGAAGGGAGGTTCAAAATTAAAAGTTGATATTATGGTTTTTGAAGAAATAATAAAAACAGCATATAAAGAATCCTTTAATGGCATGAGAAAAGGAGACAAAGAAGAAGAAATTTTAGCCATTCAGAAATATATAGTAGAAGCCAAACAGATTCGTGTTGCTAATAAAAAAAATATAAAGCCAAAAGTAATAAATAAATGTCTAAAAAACTTTGGAATTGGTGAAGCAAAGCACTTAAAAATAGATACAGATCCAGCTGATTTAAGTCGCACACCAGCAATAACTAAATGTTTAATGGCAGTTGATCAAAGTGCAGCTGATCTTATAGTTGCAAGAGGCAGACTTGGAATTCCTGGTTCTGGATCTATGCTTGTATTAATGGATAATAAAGGAAGAATATTGACTGCTGGATTCTCACCATCACATATCATCCATAAAAAACCATTAGAAGAAGCCGTCTACAATGAAACAAAAATGGCATTAGAAAGAATAGGGCTTAAAGAATTAAATAAATCATGATGAGGTCTTAAATTGAATAATAAAGCAAATAAAAATGAAACAGGAATAACCCCCCATGTTTTAACAATTAAATCAAACCTTAAAGTTCTTGATTTATTAAATATAATCATCAATAAAAAAAGTTTAGCTATTCTGCAATGGATGAAAACATTAAAAGATATTCAATTAGATAATATAATAATTGTAGGTGGTTATTTAACTGGTTTAGGAATAGCTAACTTATTGAAAACTCAATATAACAATATCACAATTGTAGACATTTATCCACACCTTCAGGAGTTAATTGATAAATTTCCAATTAATAGCATAGATATGAAAATAAACTTTTCATCAAATATAAGTTTAATAAAAACAGGAGATTGTGTAATAGATACAACTGGATTAGGTGGTCTTTCTCTTAGAGAAGTGCAGTTAATTTCTCCTAAGGTGTTTATAATAGAAGACCCAATAGCTGAAGAAAATGATAGTTTGTTAGCTGAAAAAAATAATATTACCAAAAGATTTGAAGCCGTTGAAAGTCAATATAAGTCTATTTTAAAAACAAAAGGATTGAACACCAAAACATCTGGGACAATGACATTTACTGTTGATGTTTTATTAAAGTCAATTAATCATGCTCTAAAAAAACCTGGGGTTTTATATGGTATATCTGAATTAACTTTCTTTGAAGGATTAATATTTAAAGAAAAGAATATTCAAAAATTCTTAGATATAGTGAATTCTCCAGCTATTACAATATCTACACTAATTCCCTATGAATTAGATGATATAATAAAAATTTTTCTAGAGAAAATACACTCAACAATTATTTGATAAAATGAAAGTTATTGAACTTATAAAAATTATAGAAGATTTAATTCCTAAAGAATTAGCTTTAAAAGATGATAAAGTAGGATATCTACAACAAAATAGTAATATTAATATAGAAAAGATTAAGGTTGTTATGGATTTATATCCTAAAGATGACTTAAATTCAAATGAAAACGAGCTATTTATTACTCATCACCATCCACTATTTATTCCTAAAACACCTACATATGTTATTCACTCAAACTGGGATGTAATATCTGGAGGTGCTAATGATGCATTAGCTAAAATATTGGATTTAAAAGTTTTAGATAATTTTGACAAAAAAAATGGAATAGGAAGAATATGTAGTTGCCAACTTAATTTTAAAGAGTTTTTGAAGTTAGTATCTGAAAAACTATCATTGCCCAATATAAATGTTGTTAATCCTTTAGATGATGATGTGGTCCCTGATAAAATAGCTATTGTCTCTGGCTTTGGTTTGAGTAACATGGAATATGTGAAATTGGTCAAAAAAAAAAATGTCAGCCTATTTTTATCTGGAGATTTAATTCACAAAGTAGCTATTCTTGGAGGTGACTTAGACATTTGTCTTATCGATGCAAATCACCATAAAAGTGAAATACCTGGATTAATTGAACTATACAATCTTATTTCTACAATTGGCTTAGATACTGAATTAATAATCCAAAATATTCCTTGGAAAACAATCAACTTCGAAAACAAAGATATTTTCAATAGAATGGGTTGAGATTTAAGAAAGAAAAAGTTATGAGGATTTTTTGATTCACAGTTTCGAGTAATAAATCAAGTGGAGGTTTAAGGACAATGCCATTAACTTAAGATATTTATCTTTTAAAAATTATTGAATGTAAAAATATTATAAGTTAAAACTTGTAATATAATTAATAACATAATAAAATATTAATGGGGATTGATTATTTGCAATCTTGTTTTGAAAGAATTATTGGTTTGGATAACAATATAAAAAGTGGAGACATTCGCAATTAGGTGGATTAAAAGAAATTTGATAAAATCTATGTTGGTGATGTTAATTCACAGTTAGATATTAAAAATAAGAAATTAGATAAAACTACTGTTGACTAATATTGTTTTGAATTTAAAAGACAGTTAGAGTATAAATCCAAGCCTTTAAAAACAGAATTTCCTAAATTCTCTGTCGATTAAAGGCTTGACCCAAATTGTTATTTCGAATTTTTTGATTAAACTTTTATTTCCAAAGGAAATTTAGGAAGCAAAGCTTCCATTTTTAAAAGTTTGGAATATAAATCTGACTGATATGGTAAGAAATTTAAGATTGCTGATGAAAAGATATATCTAATACTTGCTCAAAATGTGGTTAAATTAAGGATGGTCTTAAATTAAATGTTAGAAGTTAGTTTTGTCTTATTGCCATCTGAAGATGAAGGATGTAAATGTAGCTATTAGCATTCTAACTGTTGGAACGACAAGGTTGCTTTGCTAAAACTAACATGAGTTACTGGAGTAGGAATCTACGACCTCCATAATGTCGTAGTAGTCTAATAATGAAACTACTCAACAACTAAAATCAGAGAGTTCAAACTATTAGATGGTGGCAACATGAGTGAAAGTAAATCGTTATTAAAAATAAATTCAACAAACCTAAAATCACATCCCATTATTCATAAAAATGAATGTAAAGGATGTGGAAGATGTATTACTGGATGTAGTGAGAATGTTATTGAGTTATACCATGAATTAAACAAATTAGGATATAATTATGCGAAGTATAAAGGTGAAGGTTGTATTGGTTGTGGAGATTGTTATTATACCTGTCCAGAGCCATTAGCTATTGAAGTATACACTATAAAAAAAAGATAATTGTATCCTATGAACAAGTCGAGATTTTAGATTGATAAAGAACTTTTACAGGATGATTGTAAACTGTTATAACCTGTTTAAGGACTTCGTATGGGTGCTATATTGAAATTCTCTACTGTCTAAATTTTTATTGATGGTATTTTATTGAAATCCCTATTTTTTATGTTTTTTGATAGACTTCATCCCAAAAGTATTATATATAACTAAAAATAGTATTATTGTTAGGGTATGGTAGTATGAAAAACAAGGTAATATTAAAAAAACATTAAAAAGTAATATACAATACCCACTAAAAAACCAAAGTTTTTACCTTAAAAACACAAAATAGAAAACTTAATAATCAAAATTAAATCATATAAATTATTATATTTCACATTTTCATAGATGTAAACATTTTTATCTATTCGTAGAATATTAGAGAGATTTAATTTTCTTTTTAACCCTTCAATTGTCTTGTATTTCCGTTTTGACAGTCTTAAAAGAGTCAAACCAAAAAAATTTTCAAGACTATTATTTGTATTGAGGAGGGTGTAAAAAAGTGTGGAGTTTTTTTCGATTTTTGAAAAAAAATCGAAAACGATCATAAACCTTTACTTTACTAAAAGTATCATCCACAAAAAACTTATGCTTAAAAAATACAGTTAACACACTATAAAATAAAAAATAAGCAGGAATAAATAGTAAAACTTAAATATGATGAAGGACAGATAACTAAACATGACAATAGTAAGCAAATCTGCCCTTGCCCGTAATAATTGGTTCCTAATCCATACTTAAACTTTTCGATTACTGACGAAAAAATCGATTTTAAAAGTAAAGCTGAAAAAT